>CAYNCW010000092.1:0-9057 GCA_964395635.1 uncultured Oscillospiraceae bacterium | reverse complement strand
TTATGCCTTTCTGCACTACTGCTGACATCCGCAGTAGGATGTGTGGCGCAAACCACCCCTGCCAGCAATGGAGACAGCACAGCATCCACCGCCACAGAGGCCTCTTCCAATTCATCGGCACCAACACAGCAGTTGGATGAGAAAACACTGAACATTTACACAGCCCTAGAGGATGACCAAATCAGCGACTACCTGGAAGGGTTTATCGCAAAATATCCCGATGTCAAGCTGAATATTACCAGAGACTCTACAGGCATCATTACAGCCAAGCTGTTGGCTGAAAAGGATAACCCGCAGGCAGATGTGGTCTGGGGACTTTCCGCTGCAAGCTTGCTTGTTTTGGAAAACGAAAAAATGCTGGCTCCTTACGCTCCGGAAGGGTTGGACAGAGTGCTTCCCCAGTTTAAGGACACAGAAAATCCCCCAAAGTGGGTGGGAAACAATGCTTGGGAAACTGCTTTTCTGGTGAATAAGGACGTCCTTGCCTCCAAAGGGATTACCACTGTTCCCCAAAGCTACGAGGATCTATTGGACCCGGCTTATAAGGGCCTTATCGCTATGCCAAACCCTGCTTCCTCCGGCACAGGGCTGCTTACTGTCAACGGTGTGTTGCGTCTAATGGGAGAAGATGCTGGCTGGGCATATCTTGATAAGCTCAACGAAAACATTGCAGTTTATCTTCACTCCGGTTCTGCCCCTGCAAAAAACACAGCAACCGGCGAATACGGTATTGGTATCTCTTTTGGCTACCGCTGTATCAAATCTGCTGTGGATTTAGGCGATAAGGGTGTGGTGGTATTCCCCACCGAAGGTTCGGGCTGGGATCTGGAATCCAACGCCCTTATCAATCGCCCCGAAGGCACCAAACAAATCTCCAAAAGCTTTTTGGATTGGGCTATATCAGACGATGCAATGTCCAAATACCAAAAGAACTTCCCCATTATCACCACAGGACTTGGAAGCAACATTCCACAAGGATACAACGTTGACCCTATGGAACAGCTGATTAAAGACATGGATTTACAGTGGTGTGCCGATAACCGGGACCGTATCCTGACTGAATGGACAGAACGGTACGACGGTAAAAGCGCTCCCAAATAATCATCTCAAAAACTCGTTCCACAAAGGACAGGCAACTCAGCCTGTCCTTGAACCTGTACTTAGGAGGATATATATGGTACCTGCTATTTCTGTAAAAAACCTATACAAGTCATATGGCAACAATACCGTGTTAAAAAATATTAACCTTGAAGTAAACCAAGGGGAATTTCTCTGTTTATTAGGTCCTTCTGGCTGTGGAAAATCAACACTTTTGCGACTTATCGCTGGGCTGGATATTCCCACCGGCGGTTCTATTGCTCTAGGCGGCAAGGATGCCACCTATCTACCCGCCTCCAAGCGCAACTTTGGCATTGTGTTTCAGTCTTATGCACTCTTTCCCAACCTAACGGCTTTTGAAAATGTGGCCTATGGCCTGCGCAATAAAAAGATACCGGCCCGCACCATTACTGAAACGGTGGATAGGCTGTTTGGCATGATAAACCTCAGTGATGCCAAAAGCCGTTATCCAGCACAGCTTTCGGGGGGCGAACAGCAGCGGGTTGCTCTGGCTCGTGCATTGGCAGTAAACCCTGACTTTTTGCTGTTGGACGAACCCCTTTCTGCATTGGATGCCAAGGTGCGGTTAAAGCTGCGCCGACAGATTTGTGAAATTCAGCGGGAGCTTAAGCTCACTACCATTATGGTAACCCATGATCAGGATGAGGCCCTTACCATGGCTGACCGGATTGTGGTGATGAACAAGGCACAAATTATGCAGGTGGGCACACCGGAAGAGATTTACGAACACCCTGGCAGCAAATTTGTGGCAGATTTTATCGGATCTATCAACTTTATTGAAGAGAAAGAACAGGATTCCATATTGGCTGTTCGCCCTGAAAACATTTTGCTTTCCCATGAACACAGCGGCAATGCGCTGCACACCTTGGTTACGGATATTGAATTTCGCGGTGCATTTTGCCGAGTATCGGTACAGGCGGTACATTTGGATAACCACAGTGAGCTGATTATCGATCTACCTCGTGGAGAACTGGTCAAGCATCAGCTACAGGTGGGCAAAAATGTATATGTACGCCTACCCGAAGAAAAAATGCTGAAGTTTGCGGTATAGAAAAGGATGGGATAGTATCATTACCAAGCTGAAAACCATTACCTTTCAGGATCTTTGTAAAGCCGCCTTGTTATTTATGGTGTTGGCATTTCTTTGCTGTTTTTTATTGTTCCCCCTGTGTACATTATTGCTAAAAGCCTTTCAGGATTCCAAAGGCGGCTTTGCCTATTTTAGTCACTTCACTTCCTATTTCTCCTCTTCAAACATGATGACATCGCTGAGCAACACCATCTACATATCGGTAATCTCAACGCTCCTTGCAGTTACACTTGCTTTTTTTCTGGCATATATCCTCTCCAGAAAGCATCTGCCGTTAAAAAAATACTTTCGGTTTATTGCCATGTTGCCAATTTTTGCCCCCACTATGCTTCTGGGGATTTCGCTGATTTATTTGTTTGGTAACCAAGGACTGTTTACCAAGCTGGGGCTAGCGCTGCCAATCTATGGCCGACTTGGCATTATAATTGCAGAAACAATATTTTGTTTCCCTGTGGCGCTTATGATATTGACAGTGGCCTTTTCTGCCGCGGACAACCGGCTTTTTGAGGCTGCTGAGGTTATGAACACCTCTCCCCTGCGCAAACTGTTTACCATTACCTTGCCCAATATCAAATACGGGCTCATCAGCTCGGTGTTTATCTGTTTTACCTACAGTTTTACCGATTTCGGCGCACCGTCGGTCGTGGGGGGCAACTACAATGTGTTGGCTACCGATATCTACAAACAGGTTATTGGCCAGCAAAACTTTCATATGGGCGCTGTGGTGGGGCTTGTGATGATGGTGCCCACCGTTGCCTCCTTTTTTGTGGACAGATACGTTTCCTCTAAGCAGGCGGGTGCAATCTCTTCCAAATCCATTCCCTATGTGATCAAGCCGGATTCCTTAACTGATACCCTATCGTTAATCTTCTGCATTGTGATATCTGTGCTGATGTTGGGATTTTTCGGTATGTCGCTTTTTGCATCCCTGGTAAACACCTGGCCATACAACATGTCCCTCACCTTGCGGCATTATAACTTCGCCAATGTTGCTGTGGGCAGTGCTGCAACAGCGATACAAAACTCGGTGGTTGTGTCGGTACTTACTGCTGTTTTCGGAACAATAATCGCATTTATCGGAGCATATGTAATCGAAAAGGTGCGTATATTCCCCAAGATCAAACAAGCTGTCTACTTTTTGTCTATTGCGCCTATGGCAATACCAGGTACAGTGGTGGGGCTTGCCTATATTCTGTTTTTTAATGCTCGCCAGTTTGCTATTCCCGGCACCTCATATGCCCTAGTTAACGGGTTCAATCCTTTATACGGCACCATGGCTATTCTAGTGATTGTCAACATTGTTCACTATTACTCGGTTCCCTTTGTAACCGCCTCCACAGCGTTAAAGCGGTTGGACAATGAATTTGAAACGGTATCGGATTCTCTCCGAGTTCCGTTTTACAGAACCCTTATGCGGATTACCATCCCCATGTCCATAGGGGCAATCTTGGAAATGGCGGTATATTTCTTTGTCAATTCCATGATAACCGTATCGGCTGTGGTATTTTTATACTCCCCCGCATTTAAGCTGGCTTCGGTTGCCATTTTGAATGTCCGGGATGCAGGGGATGTGGCGGAAGCCGCCGCCATGAGTATGATTGTGTTTGGAATCAATATCATTGTTCGCATTCTCTACGAATTTACCCATCAACGCATCTCTACCAAAACCGACGCATGGCTCAAACGTGGATAACCTACTACAAAAAACAATTAACGGAGGATACATATGAAGATACAAGCTGTTATTTTTGACTGGGCAGGAACCACCATCGACTACGGATGCTTTGCACCTATCAAAGGGTTTATCGATGGATTTGCATCTATCGGCATCTCTATCACCAATCAAATGGCTAGAAAACCCATGGGACTTTTAAAGCTAGAGCATGCCAGAGCAATTGCTGCCATGCTGGAGCAGCCCATTTCAGAAGAGCTAATACTTAAGGCCTACAATGTATTTGAAAGCACTCTGTTTGATAATATCGCCAACCACTGCGACCTGAAGGATCATGTTGTGGAGGCGATGGCAGAGCTTCGGAGCCGTGGTATCAAAATCGGTTCCACAACCGGATACACCTCGGCAATGATGAAGGAGGTAACTGCCCTTGCAGCCAAGAACGGTTACCAACCGGATTATTGGATTGCTTCCGACCAGGCGCCAAAAGGGCGCCCTCACCCATATATGATCTGGCAAAATCTCACCCAGTTTAATATTGCCAATCCCCGGCTTGCAGTGAAGGTAGGCGACACAGTGGCGGATATTGCCGAAGGCAAAAACGCCAACTGTTGGACAGTGGGCATTGTCATGGGGTCTTCTGAGCTGGGGCTAACCCAAGAGGAGGTTGCCGCTCTATCCCCTGAGGAACTGGCTATAAAAAAAGATGAAGTGCGGGCCACTTACTACAAAGCCGGCGCAGATTACATCATCGATGATATGGGTGAACTGCCGGCGGTTATCCAGGAGATAGACCGCAAACTTGCCACCATGGAGCCCCATAAGCTGCTTACCCCTGGCCCTTTGACCACCAAGTATGCGATTAAACACGCCATGCTTACCGACCACTGCACCTGGGATGATGAGTATAAAGAGATTACCACCGGTGTACTGCAGGATATCACCGCTATTTCTGCCAACAACGAGTATGCTACCGTACTGCTTCAGGGCAGCGGATCCTATGCGGTGGAGGCAATGATTCACTGCTTGTGCAAACCGGAAGAGAAGGTCCTCTATTTGGTAAACGGCGAATATGGTAAGCGGATGCTAACAATGGCAAAAAATGCAGGGCAAAACTATATTGCACTATCTTTCCCCGAAACCAAACCCATTGCTATAGATCAGGTAGCGGCGCAGCTTAATCAGGATGCCACAATTTCCACTGTTGTATTTGTGCACTGTGAAACCACCACAGGGGTTATTAATCCGCTGGAGGAATTGGTGAAGCTTGCAAAAGCCTCTGGCAAAAAGGTGCTGGTGGATGCCATGTCCAGTTTTGCTGCTTATGAAATGGATATGCCCAGCTTGGATATCGATGCAGTTGCCGCCAGTTCCAACAAATGCCTGGAAGGGCTGCCAGGCCTTGGATTTGTACTAGCCAAAAAATCGCTTCTGGAGGAGAGCAAGGGCAATTCCCGTTCCCATTGTCTTGATCTCTGCGACCAGTATCAGGGACTCTATGCTGGTGGTGGAAAGTTCCGCTTTACCTCCCCTACCAATATCCTCTTGGCACTGCGTCAGGCAATTGACGAGTACCACAAAGAAGGCGGTCTTGTTGCACGGCGCAAGCGGTATATGGAAAACCACAAGGTTTTGGTGCAAGGGCTTGCCCAGTTGGGCATTGAGCCTATTGTTGCTGCAGAGCACCAATCCTACATCATCACCACCTTCCATCTGGGTACCCTTAACTTCTCCGATATGTATGCTGCTCTTAAGGCTAAAGGTTTTATCATTTATCCTGGTAAGCTCACCAGCATTCCCACCTTCCGGCTGGGCAATATCGGTGATGTTTACCCTTCGGATATGGCGGCGCTGGTAGAAACAATAGGAGCGTATATAAAAAGTGAACAGAATTAGTGTGGCAGAAGGGGATACCAATCTCAGTGAGGAACGGAGAAAATGGCAGGAGACCCAATTGGACCAAAAAACCAAGGATTTACTTGCCCGAGACAGTGCAGTCTTTCTGCACCAGTCCATGTCCACCCCTTGCATAGATGTACTTACCGAATGTCGCGGCTCCACCATCACAACTCATCAAGGCCACACCATGCTGGATTTCCACGGCAATAATGTTCACCAAGTGGGGTTTTCCAACCCCTATGTTCTGGCTGCTATCCAGGATCAATTGCAGCAGCTGCCTTTTTGCACCCGCCGGTTTACCAACGAAAAGGCAATCCAGCTTGGAGAAACCCTGGTATCCCTTACCCAACATCAGCTTAGCCGGGTGCTTTTTGCACCCGGTGCTACCTCGGCTATTGGTATGGCGCTAAAATTGGCGCGGCTGGCAACCGGTAAGATGAAAACCCTTTCCCTTTGGGATAGTTTTCACGGTGCATCGCTGGATGCCATTTCCATAGGCGGAGAAGGGGTGTTTCGCAACGGCATTGGCCCCCTTTTGCCGGGCTGCGAGCATGTATTGCCTTACAACAGCTATCGGTGCCCCTTTGGTGACTGTGCTGGTTGTGGCCTTAAATGTGTGAAATACATGGAATATATACTGGAGCGGGAACAGGATATTGGCGCGGTGATTCTGGAAACAGTGCGCAACACTGATGTGCAGATACCACCTCAGCAGTACTACCAGGAAATCCGGCGGCTCTGCGACCAATATGGCGTGCTGCTTATCCTGGATGAGACTGCTATCTGCTTAGGTCGTACCGGTAGCTGGTTTGCTTATCAAAATTACGGCATCGTTCCAGATATGGTGGTTTTGGGTAAAGGGTTGGGCGGCGGAGTAATGCCCATTGCGGCATTGCTGGCCAAAGAAGAGCTTAACCTGGCAGCCCATATTTCTCTGGGACATTATACCCACGAGAAAAATCCCCTTTGCTGCGCGGCAGCGCTGGCGGCAATTGCCTATATTGAACAGCACAATATTCTGGAGCAAACTATAGAAAAAGGCGATTTCTTCCGTGGGTTGCTTCTTGAGATGGCAGAGCGAAACCCCTGCATCGGCGATGTGCGGGGGGTAGGCTTACTCAATGCGATAGAACTGGTTACCGATAGAAAAACAAAGAAACCCCATACTGTTTTGGCAGACAAGGTATTATATGGTTGCCTTAGGGACGGGTTATCCTTTAAAGTATCCCAGGGCAATGTACTCTCCCTGTATCCCCCGTTAACAGCCACCAAAGAAGAACTGGCCAGGGCAGCACAGATTATTGAAAACAATATTCGCACACTGGCGTAAAAAACCAGCGCTCCTCAACTTGGGGGGCGCTGGTTTTTGTTATACGATACCTTTAATTTTAATATTTACTGCTAAATTGGCCTGACAAAGCTGGGTCATCTTGCAAAGACATTGCTGTAAAGTTCTGTATATCGGAATCTTGGGTATATCTGCTGTCCATTTCACCAAAGGTTGTATGTGTTTTTTTAATCTTAAAACGGGCAACCAGCCCTTGTAGCAGCGCAGATTGGCTGCTCATTTCCTCTGAGGATGCTGCGCTCTGCTCTGCGGTGGCACTGTTTTGCTGCACCACCTGGGCCACCTGTTCAATACCGTGGTTAATCTGTGTTATGGCATCAGCCTGATACTCAGAGGAGTTTGCAATATCGGTGATAATCTCTGCACTCTTGTTTATGCCATCTACAATCTCACTTAACGATGTAGAGGTTTCGGTTGCTATTTGAAAGCCCAAATTTGCTTTAATTATAGAATTTTCAATTAAGCTTCCGGTATCTTTTGCAGCTATGGCACTTTTCGCCGCAAGATTGCGCACCTCATCGGCTACCACCGCAAAGCCTTTGCCATATTGACCGGCACGCGCTGCTTCTACAGCTGCGTTCAGTGCCAATATATTGGTTTGGAAGGCAATATCGTCGATGGCTTTGATAACCTTGCTGATAGAATTGCTTGCCTCATTGATTTCTTTTACCGCCTGCATCATGTTGTCCATCTGGGTGCTGCCTTTTACGGCATTTGTCCTAATTGTGTTGGACAAAGCAGCAGCCTCCTTGGCCATAGTGGCGTTGAGATTGGTTTTCTCTGCCACCTCAGTAATGGATGAGCTCAACTCCTGCACTGCAGACGCTTGCTGCATAGAACCTTGCGCCAACAACTGGCTTCCGGTGGCCACCTGCTGGGAGCCTGTGGAAACTTGCTCGGATGCAGAGTTGATTTCAATAAACATTTGGTTCAGGTTGTCTACCATCGACTGCAAAGCATTGGCTATGGTATCTTCCTTTGAAATGTGATCAATAGAGGCTGTTAAATCTCCTGCAGCCACAATCTCTAAGGTTTTCACCTTACCGTATAACATTTTAATAAGGGCAAGTATGGATTTGGCAATCTCACCAATCTCATCTTTCTGTTTGCTATATACAACCCCCTCTTCCACCACTTTTTTATCGAGTTTTAAATCTCCCTTAATGGACATAATGTCCAGGGTTTGCGCCAAATACCGAAGCGGTTTGGAGATAAGCTTGGATATATATATGGTTACAAACACGGCAACTGTCAAGGTAATGAAAAGCATCCCAATCTGAAGAATAAGCATTTGTATGTACAAGTTGGTATTGTCATCCACAGAGTTTTTCGCCGCTTGTGCGTTGAGTTCAACCATCTTGTTTATGTGACCGGCCATCACTTTGTATCTTTCTACCATACCGGTCAATGCTGCTAAAGCACCGTTGGCATCCCCCAGTTGAGCACGCTGAATGATGCGTTCTTTACCCTCCTTAAAATCAGTCTCATAGATAGTTCGGAACTGGTTAAATTCTGCCAAAGACTCTTCGAAGGTGGACCAAGATGCATAATCATCGATAAGCTTCTGCATTTCCTGCTCAGAGGCACGTAACGCCGCAACTGCGTTCTCTGTTGAAAGGCCCCGTATCGGCTCTAAAGACAATATTACATCTCGAAACAGGGTGCGCTGGCCGGTAAGATTGTCCAGAATTCGAAAAGCTCTGGAGGTCCCACCATAATTCTGCTCATACAAGCGAGTATCTGCTCTATCTAATATATACAGCCCCCGCATAGCTGTAACAGATAGAATCAGCGTAAACATAATAACAATTGAAAAAGCGACAAACAGTTTGGTCCGTACTTGTAAGTTTTTCATAAAGATATCCCCATTTCACATCTCATTTTCTCCTGACAAAACCTATCATGCATAAAACCTTTGCCTTGATCTAA
>CAYNCW010000091.1:0-9180 GCA_964395635.1 uncultured Oscillospiraceae bacterium | reverse complement strand
CAGCTGCTCTTGCTTCACAGAGTCTAGTTTTGCTTGGGTATCTTTTCTCATCTGGGATAATTGGAGGTAGCCTTGTTTAACCTGAGCAACCGCCTGTGCTTGTTCTGCGGTGAGCTGAACCTTTTTGGCAATTTCATCATAACGAGTCATAACCTGGACAAGCTTGGTTATTTCGCCGTCTAAGCGTTTGACCTCTGCTGTGAGAGCAAGGGCTTCTTTGTTTTTTTGCATCCCGCTGGCAATCATATTGATTTCAGTTGCGATATGGGTAGAGGTGCCCATGCTGCGCACCTGTAGCTGACCCGCAATAGAAGCGCGGCCCCCAATTAAGGCACCACGTTTACCAGAAAGCTCCACATTCCCGCTGCACTCAACCATGCAGTACATGAGGGTGTCTGCATAGATATTTTCATCGGTTTTGATATAGCAGCTTTGGATATACTTGCATTTCACATTGCCCCCGGCAATTAAGCTGCCGCGGTTCATACCATTCATGCCTTCGTTGATGGTGATATCATCGGTGGCTTCTAGCTTTGCGCCTTCTACACTGCCTTTGACGAGAATGCTGCCTCCGGATTTTACACTGAAGCCGGATACTACATCCCCCATAATTAGAACATCCCCCACAAAGTCGATATCCCCTGTGGAGTTGTCTACATTGCCGTTTATCCTTAGCACATCAATAATGTTGATACTGCCTTTTTTGTATTCCACATTACCGTCACAGATGGATTTCAACAGGTGTATACCGTTTTCCCCTTCTTCTAGCACCGTGTTGGATCCAGCTGGGACGGCAGCTTCTTTGCCATAAATTCCAGGCAATACAGTGCCAAACACATCTATGCCGTCGTCACCTTTTTCTGGTGGAAACACCTCCACCAACAGTTGACCCGCATGTACATTTTGGGTAAAACCCAGATCTTTAAAGTCGGCTGTGCCGTCCTCCCGGATTTTGGGGCGAAGGGAGCGTTCTGTTTGAATATGGAACTGCAGATAGCCGTCCTTACCCACTTTGGGCGCTGCGCCCCTGGCAATGACAAACACACGGTTGTAGGTTGGCTGTAAACACAGATGCTGCAGATTGTCTTTGTTGATGCCGTGGGTGATATTTTTGGCTTGCAGGGCTGCCAAAACATCCTCTAATAAAGGGTCGGCAGTGTTGGTGCTGGTTTTTTGAAACTGCATTTCTACTTCTAAATTATCCCGCGTAACCTTGATGAGAATACTGGGCTTGGTTGGTAAAGAATGCTGTTCCTCCATTTCTGCTGCGGTATTCTCTGCACTGGACATGTCTCCCATTTGCATATTCACTACTGCGTCCCCCTTTCTAAATCTATTCTATTAAAGTTTACCGCAAAGAGTTCACGGTTTGCTCCACTTCATCTGCAACCTGAAGCATCTTGGAGTTAAAGCTAAAGGCTTTAGAGGCTTCAATTACCCGCACCATTTCCATTGAAAGCTCTACTGCGGAGCCTTCTAGGTAGCCGTTGCGTATTTTGGGGGTTTCTACAACCTCCGGCTCGCCGGATACATCTGTTTGCCCATAGCGGTTGTTGCCTACAGCAACCATGCCATAGGGGTTGGGGAATTGATACACCCCGATGACTGCAGGGTTAAAATCCAGTTCCCCTTTGTCGTTAAATGCAAGCTCGATTTCGCCGCCGTCAGCATCCAGCACACGATCTCCGTTGGCTGCTGCCAAATACATGGTGCCGCCATCGTTACTCATGATAAAATTTCCCGCCCGGGTATATTCAATATCGCCATTGGGATTTTGAATAGCGAAAAAGCCCTCGTGCTCTATGGCAAAATCAAAGGCAAAGTTGGTGGGGGTATATCCACCAGGCACCATAATCAGATCGGTTTTGTTGATTTTGGTTCCATGGCCAACCTGTGCGGTATTTGGCGCTGTTTCCCGGTTGAGGTTTTGATACATCAGGTCGGTAAAGCTGGCTTTCATGGGTTTATAGCCAACTGTGTTTACATTTGCCATATTGTTGGAGATGATATCCATAGTGCTTTGATGGGCCATCAAACCGGATCTGGCGGTGTAAAACCCTCGAATCATCCACAATTGCCCCTTTCTTTGTGTGCATCTATTCTATCAGCTTCTGCGTTGTCTCATCTATGTATGGTACCCTGCTGTCGTAAAAGGTTTAGCGAACCCGGCCAATTTGGTCATTGGCTTTTTGATTGATTTCATCATACATCCGCACAATCTGGCTGGAGGACTGAAGCGCACGCTGGCTGGCGATAATGCGGCTCATCTCTTCCGCCATATTTACGTTGGATTTTTCGATTGTGTTTTGCAGGATGACTGTTCCGGTGTTTTCCTCCATCAGAGTGAAGTCATCCCCCAAAAACATGCCGTTTTCCAGCTTATAAAAATTGGTGTAGTCGTTTGGCACAGCTATGGCAAGCCGGTCTATCTGCTCGGGCTCTTCATCCGGGCCTTGGGCTTCTAAATAGATGTTGCCGTTTCTGTCCACCAAAATAGAGGAGGTGCCCAGCTGAATATCGCCGCTTTCTCCTTGTATACGACCGTATCCCTCCAGGATTAGATAGCCTTCTGCATCCAGAGCAAATTCACCGGATCTGGAGAGGTATTGATTGCCGTCCGCTGCGTTTACCACAAAAAATCCTGGGCCTTGGATAGCCATATCCAAAGGTCTCATAGTAGTTTGCATTGGCCCTTGCTCAAAGTCCACATACTCGGTATCCACCGTGGTCATAAATACACCGCGACCCTTCTCATGGAGCTGGGTTCTGCGGTAGGTATCCATTCGGGTGGCCAAATGTTCACCAAAGGTGCTTACAATCAGCGCATCCTTTTTATATCCTGCTGTAGCTACATTGGCGATATTGTTTGCGTAGGTGTTCAGCTTTTTTTCCTGTGTAACGATTCCTGATGCCGCTGTGTAGTACCCTCTGACCATCTGCTCATCATCCCTTCGATGTTTATTGCAACACGTATTCTTTCATTCTTTTTTTCATTTTTAAGATAGCGGATGAATGGATCTGGCTTACCCTGGATTCGGTAACCCCCAACACATCTGCTATTTCTTTTAGCTTAAGCTTTTCAAAATAATATAGGGATATGACTGTTCGCTCTCGTTCGGCAAGGCTGTCGATTGCTTCTGCTAGCTGTTGGCGGAGCTCCTCTTCCATAAGATTGCCTTCTGGGGAATCCTCCACGCTGTCGTCCAGCAGATCGTTTCCGGCGTTTTGCATTTTTTGCCAGACTACCTCTTCGTAAGACAAGAGGTTAAAGCTATAGGTTTGATCCATAATCCGGTCCAGTTGCTCCACTGTGATATGCATTTCCTTTGCTATCTCCATATGGGTGGGTTGGCGGCCCAGATCTGAGCAAAGCTTGTTGAACACCACTTCCAGATCGCTGGACGCTTTGCGCAGGCGCCTGGGAATCCAGTCCTGGGTGCGGATAAAGTCGATAATGGCACCCTTCACCTTGATAGAGGCAAAGGTTTCAAACTTAATGCCCCGAGAAGGGTCGTATTTTTCCACTGCATCGATTAAGGCTATAATACCTTGATTTACAATATCGTCAAGCTGGGCGTAGTTTTTGTAGACCCCCCGCATTTTCAGCGCGATGTATTTCACCAAGTTGGAGTATGTCAAAACAATGTCGTTGCGCAGATCAATGTCTCTGGTGGCCAGATAGGTATCCCATAGTTCCCGGTCCACAGGTTTTTCCATAGTTGTTGTTGCGGCTGCTTCTGTCATTGTTTCATCACTCCCTTCATAAACACCCCTTTGGGTATATTGTGGCCATTGGCCTAGGGGTATTTATAGTGTATGCGGGTTTGGTGGTATCTTACGCGGCAACATTGGCCAATGATTGTATCTGCACACTGGGATCCACTTCGCTAAAGGAGATAACAACGATCCCCGGCGCAAATTGATCCAACATTTTTTTCAGGTATATTCGCACAACCGGCGAGGTAAGAATAACCGGAACCGATACAATGTCCCGCACCTTGGTTATTTCCTCCATCAATCCGCTGACAATACGCTGCACCCTATCCGGCTCCATAGCCAAATAGGTGCCGGTTTCGCCTTTTTTAATAGAATTGAGGATGGCTTGCTCCACATCCTGATCCAAGGTGATTACCTTAAGCACATTGCCACTGACATATTGGCGGGTTATGGTTCTGCGCAATCTTTGGCGCACATATTCGGTGAGCATATCGGTATCCTTCACGCCGATACCATAATCGCCGATGGTTTCCAGAATGGTTTCCATATCCTTGATGGGCACACCTTCTCGCAGGAGATTGCCCAACACCTTTTGCAGATCACCCACTGTGATAACACCAGGCACCACATCCCCAACGATGGAGGGGTTTTGCTTGGAGGTGTTTTCCAACAAGGAGGTGACATCCTGTCTGCTGAGCAGCTCGTGTACATGCTTTTTAATAAGCTCGCTCATATGGGTGATGATAACCGACAATGGGTCGATAACCGTATAGCCCAACACCTCGGCGGTTTCCCGCAGGTCCTCGGTAATCCACTTACTGGGGATGCCGTAAGCCGGCTCTACTGTATCAATACCGTCTATATCATCTGCGGCATTGCCGGGATCCAGTGCCAGGTAGTAGTCCACCAGCACCTCGCCCTTGCCTATCTCTTCTCCCTTGAGCTTTACCACATACTGGTTGGGGTTGAGAAGGCCGTTGTCTCGCAGGCGAACGGTGGGGATAACCACACCATATTCGGTTGCAAACTGTTTACGGAACATAACAATTCTATCAATAAAGCTACCGCCGGAGCTCTCATCTACCAGTGGAACAAGGCTGTAGCCAAATTCCATCTCGATGGGATCCACGTTAAGCAGGGAGTATACATTATCAATGTTTTTATAATAGCTGGCTTCGTTGAGCATCTCGGGTATTTCTTCACCCTCTGGCCCTGCCATGCCGCCTTCTCCCCCAGCACCAGCCATAACAATGGCGCGCTTGCGGTTTTGCAGCATCAGCCCCAAAAAGATAAGTCCACCGGATAGCAGCACAATTTGAATGATAGGTGCGCCGGGAATCAACGCCATGCCTGCAATAAAGCAACCGGCAATTACCAATGCAATGGGCTGACCCAAAATCTGGCCGGATACATCCGCGTTGAGATTGTTTTCAGAGGAGGAGCGGGTTACCAGCATACCGGTTGCAGTTGCAATTAACAGGGAGGGGATCTGGGAAACCAGACCGTCGCCCACTGTTGCAATGGTATACACACTGATTACGGTTCCAAAGTCCATACCGCCGCCAATCATACCGACAACGATACCACCCACAAAGTTAATCAGGGTAATCAGGATGGACATAATGGCGTCACCTTTAACAAACTTGGTGGCACCGTCCATAGAGCCGAAAAAGTCCGCTTCCCGCTGAATCTTGCTGCGGCGATCTCTCGCCTGGGTTTCGTCAATTAGTCCGGAGTTGAGGTCGGCGTCAATGGCCATCTGTTTACCAGGCATAGCGTCCAGGGTGAAGCGGGCAGAAACTTCAGCCACACGTTCCGCACCCTTGGTGATAACCATAAAGTTAACCAACACGATGATGATAAAGATAACAAATCCGATAATGGCGTTGCCTTGAATAACAAAGTCGCCGAAGGTTTTGATTATCTGCCCTGCGCTACCACCGTTGGAGAGGATGAGTCTGGTGGAAGAAATGTTCAGGGCAAGGCGAATGAGTGTTGTAATCAACATTAAGGAGGGAAAGATCGAAAACTCCAGCGTCTCTTTGATATACATGGTGATGAGCAATATCAGCAGCGAAATCGCAATATTGATCAAAAACATGAAGTCCAAAAAGAACGGTGGAAGCGGCACTATGAGAAATATGATGATTACCAGCACAAATACCGATATAATGTTGTTAAAAATTTTCATTGTTACCGTTTTCCCTTTTCCTTGGTACTGTACAGCCAAGCCAGAAGCTCTGCTACCGGTTGATACAATTCTGCCGGAATACTGTCGTCTATATTAGAAAGCTCATACAAAGAACGTGCAAGCGGTTTGTTTTCTACTGTTGTGATATCGAACTTTTCCGCTTCCTCGATTATTTTCATTGCAATTTTGTCTTTGCCTTTTGCCAATACTCTGGGGGCGGCATCTTGGTCCAAATTGTATTTTAGTGCTACAGCAAAATGGGTGGGGTTTCGGACAATAACATCTGCTTCTTTTACCTGCTGCATCATCCGGTTCATAGCGAACTCCCGCTGTTTTTGGCGGCGGGCGCTTTTTACTTCGGGGTTACCTTCCATCTGCTTGTATTCGTCCTTGACCTCTTGCTTGGTCATGCGAATGCCTTTTTCGTATTCAAACCATTGATACAGGTAATCTGCTGCTGCGATGGCTCCGAATGCAATTGCGACAGATATAATAAGGGCCATAATCTGCTGGCCGGTATAGGATACAGCTTGCATAATATCCCAGTCGATAATGATGGGGACCAGCCGGAAGGTATCCATAACCTTACCATACAAGAGCCATACCAAAACGATAATTTTGATCAGCGATTTCAGAAGCTCCACAATGGATCGGAGTGAAAACAGTTTTTTGATGCCTTTAAAAAAGCTGATGCGTTCCATTTTGAAATTGAATTGTTCATAGGATAAAAGAAACTTGGTTTGTGCACCAACTACAACGATGGTAACCACACCGATAATCAGCATCACCGGTAGCACGGTGGTTGCAAACAAGAGCAATCCTTCTCGGAAGAGCTCCATCACATCTTGGATTACCAAGTTGCGCTGGCTATAGACCAGAATGTTTTCCATCTGCTCTTTGTAATTGATTTGAATGAGTGAGACAAACACACCCACAAAAAACTGAAGTGTGAAGAAGGCAACCACAATGGTCACAATGGTGGTTACGTCCTTGCTCATAAAGATATTGCCTTTTTTTCGTTCGTCTTCCCGTTTTTTGGGACTGGCTTTTTCGGTTTTTTCGCCGCCTCCGCCTGGCACGTAAGTCCCCCCTTTTGCACAATACAGTTAAAAGCCCAATAAGGCAGGCTTTCAAACCGGGTTATGCGCCGTGTGCAGTGGCGTATGCTACCAATAGTAAGCTTGGTAAACACCAAGTGTGGAAAGCCGGATGGTTTGGGTTATGCTACGAAATTTTGCCAGACATACTGGATTTGCTCAGTGCAGATAACTATCATGTTCTCAAAAAATGCAGTAAAGGGTATCACCAGTATAATCAGTGCAAAAAAGCCAATTAACAGCTTAAATTGGATGTTGACAACAAAGACGTTGATCTGGGGAATAACCCGCATGATAATACCAACCGCCATGGTGACAATGATTTCAATAACCATAATGGGCATACACAGCTTTATGGCAAAGATAAATATGGTGGACAAAAACTCCGGCAGATAATACAGCAGGTTCCAGTTAAGGGTGTAGATACCAAGGGGTATTATCCGGAAGGTTTGGGCAGTTAGGCTGATTAGGGTGAGATGGTTGTTGGTGGCAAAAAACACCATAATATACATGGAGTTAAACAGGGTGGAAGTAAGGGAGATGGATGCATTGGTGCCGGGGTCAAAGATTTTTGCCATACCGATGGCCAGCTGCATGTCAATGATTTCACCACCCACCACCAAGATGGATAAAAACATAAGCATCATCTGACCTGCCAAAAAGCCCACCGCAAATTCTTTAAGCGCCATTAGCGCAAAGGTTAAAAAGTTAGGATCTGGCAATGGGGTTAGGGGCACTGTATTGACAACTAGGATACTCAGCAGAAGGGCAAACCCTGCATTCATCATAGCAGGTACATTTCTCCGGCCAAATATAGGGTTTGTAATTAGCATACCGGTCATTCGTATCAGTACAAGCAAAAATACCAGATAGTTGGTGAGATCAATGGTCATAAGCCGTCGTCATCCCCCTATACATAGGCGGCAATAGACTCAAATAAGCGATAGGTAAAATCGTTCATTTGGGTTACCATCCACGGCCCCAAAAATAGGAGAATCAACGCAATGGCCAATAGCTTTGGCACAAAGGTTAGGGTTTGCTCGTGCACCTGAGTTGCAGCCTGTAGTATGGATATTACCAGACCAACCAAAACACTGACCACCAACACAGGGGCCGCCAGCTTAAATGCAGTATACAATGCATCCCGAAAAATCTGCATGATCTGTCCAACATCCACAGGCCGTTTCTCCTTTCCTCATCCGGTGGTTTTGCGAAGCACTCAACCGGTTTTTAGGGGTTATAGGTTGACACTAGGGTTCTAATCAGCAGTCCCCAACCATCCACCAAAACAAATAGCATCAGTTTAAATGGCAGGGATATGGTAATTGGTGGCAGCATCATCATACCCATGGACATTAGTGCGCTGGACACAACCATGTCGATTATCAAAAAGGGGATGAAGATGAGAAAACCAATTGTAAAGGCCACCTTCAGCTCCGAGGTGATAAACGCCGGAATCACCACAGTCATGGGATAATCGTCGATGGTTTGTGGCCTTGGGGTGTTGCTGAGGTTTAGAAAGAGGTTGATATCCTCTCGTTTGGTCTGCTTAAGCATGAAGTCCCGAATGGGCACCTTGGCGGTATCCAGAAACTGCTGTGTGGATATTTGCCCATCACTATAGGGTTTGTAGGCTGTTTCATTTACCTGGGAGATCACAGGATTCATGATAAACAAACTGAGAAACAACGCAAGACCAATTAGCACCTGGTTAGGCGGGGTTTGCTGAAGACCCATGGCGTTGCGCAATAGAGAAAATACAATGATGATCCTGGTAAAACAGGTCATCATAAGCAGAATGGACGGTAAAACGGTAAGCATCGTCATTAAGACAATGATACGAACCGCATCCGACCCTTCACCGTTTATGGATATGTTTATGTTGGGATCGTTGCTCCCTGCCCCACCTGGGGCGCCGGTGCCAAAATCAGGTGTGATTGGACCCACAGGAAGCGCCGCAAAAGCCGGTCCTGTCAGCAACATTGCAACAATTGCAACCAGCGCCAACAACAACACAGCTTTAAGTAGTTTTTTCTTCATCCTGTGCCACCATCATCCTTTTTGTTTTTGGGCAGTCCTGTTCTTTCCATAAGGGTTCGCACCATATTGCCAAAGGACTCAGGAGGCTTTGCTGGGTTTTGCTCTACATACTTTTCAAAATCTTCTAGTTCACAA
>CAYNCW010000090.1:0-9263 GCA_964395635.1 uncultured Oscillospiraceae bacterium | reverse complement strand
ATCTCAACCAGAATCAAGGGGATTTTTTTATTTACAACTGCAAATGCTGTTGCATAGGGTGAATGTGTATGCACCACAGCACCCGCATCTTCGCGATGCTTATAGAGCTCACAGTGTAAAAGATGCTCAGAGGAGGGCTTATGCTTGCCTTCCAATAAATTGCCTTCCAAATCGATTACCACAATATCTTCAATTGTCATGGTCTCGTATCGGACACTGGTAGGGGTAATGACAACCTGTTGCTCTTCTCGCAAAAAGATGCTTAAATTCCCGCTGGTTCCTGCAAAGAGGGCTGCGGCAAACCCCTTTTGGGCATATTCTAAAACCAACTGTTTTGCCTGGGATAGGGTCATGTTGGCTCCTTTCAAGCAGTATGCTTTTCTTTTCTATTTCTGATAATAGGCGGCCAGGTCATATGGGCTAAAAATCCCTTTATCGGTTACCACACCGTTACAGAGCTTGGGCGGTGTAATGTCAAAGGCAGGATAATAGCCTTTAACCCCTTCCAGAACTGTCTTTACCCCCAGGGAATCTGTAACAAGGGCAGGGTCTCGCTCTTCTATCTCCACAGTATCGATGGTGGGGTGGCTAAGATTGGGGGTACCGGTTACATAGTAGGGGACTCCCCAGTACTGTGCTCCTAAAGCAATTTGGAAGGTTCCTACCTTGTTGACCACATAGCCGTCCATGGAAATAACATCTGCCGCCGAGGTGAATACATCCACCTTCTTTTTATGGAGCACATATGCCGGCATGTTGTCGGTTACCACAGTGACATCAAAGCCCATGTCGCAGACACAGCTTGCTGTTAAACGGGCACCCTGGAAATACGGCCGTGTTTCGGGACAAATCACCTTGATTTCGTTGCCGTTCTTTCGGCAGGCACGCAGCATCATGCCGATGATGGTTTCGCCAAAACATTGGGTCATAACCGTGCCGTTTTTAGGGAACTGTGCGGCCAAATATTCTCCGGTTATTTCAATCCGCTGGTACTTGCTGTTCACGCTTTCCAATGCGCTGGTAAATACTGCTTCCACCACATTTTTGCCCTCCTCCATTGCAGCTTGTGCTGCTTTTAAGGAGGTGTTTACGGTGGATACCATCTTGGCCACAGTGGTGGGGCGTGCATGAGAAAGGGTATATGCCGCCTTCTCCAGATACTGGGTCATATCCTTTTGGGGCATGTCTTTACATTCATAAGCCGCCAAGGCCATACCCATGGCCGCAGCGGTATAGGGGCCACCGCTTTGGGTAACCATATCTGCTATTGCCTGTGCCACCTCTTCATGGCGGGTGCAGGTGACAAACTCTGTGCGTATAGGATAAATGCGCCGGTCCAGAATACGCACCTTGCCGTCTTCATACCAGGCAATATTCTCATATCGAAGTAAAAACGCCAAATCTTTATCTGCGCGAATCATACTGTACCTCCTATTTTCTATGGCGATTGGATCAAACCACTCCCAGATTCCCCTTTGTTTACAGTAGCTTTTGGGCTGTACTAGTGGCTATACGGCAAGCATTATACTTCACCTGTTCGATATCAATGGTCTTAAATTCACCGTCTTTGTAAACCACCTTGCCGTCTATCATAGAAAGGCAGAGCGCACTGGCTTGCGCCGAATACAGCAGATTGGCAAGGGGATCAAAATTCGGTATCATGCTGGGAAGATCTGTATTATACAATACAATATCCGCCCGGTTGCCTACCTTAATTGCACCGCAATCCTTTCTTCCCTGAGAAAGTGCGCCGTTTTTACAGGCCATGGCCATGGTTTGTTTGGTGCCCATAGCCAGGGGATTGTGGGTGATTCCTTTTTGCACCAAAGATGCTAGGCTAATTTCCTCCAGCATGTTTAGATTGTTGTTGCTGGCGGCTCCATCGGTGCCGATTCCCACCCGGATGCCATGATCCAACATTTTGGTTATGGGTGCAATGCCACTACCAAGCTTTAGGTTGCTGGTGGGATTGTGGGCCACGGTTACCCCCTTGTCAGCCAATATTTCCATGTCCTGTTCCTCCACCCACACACAATGTGCAGCAGTTACAGGTAGGTCAAAAACACCTAGAGACTCAAACCACTGTGCGGGGGTTTTCCCTTGTCGGCGGAGTTTGCACTCATCGTGTTCCTTCTTGGTCTCGGATAGGTGCAGATGGATCCGCAGATTGTTTTCTGCGGCGTACTGGGCAATCTCTTTACATAGCTTTTCTGCGCTTGTGTACTCAGCATGGATGGCTGCATCTGCAACAATCCGGTCATGTCCTGCATTTTGGGTGTACTGCATTAGGTAAGCCATACCCTGCCATCCGCTTACATCTCGAAAGGATAGATCCGGTGAAGCGGCAGAACAGCCGTGGGAGAGATTTGCTTTGATACCGCTGTCTTCTACTGCCTTGCACATGCCCACCATATGGTAGTACATATCGGTAAAGGAAACCACTCCGCTGGAAATCATCTCGGATATACCAAGCAGACATCCCCAATAAATGTCCTCTTCACTAAGCTGCTTTTCAAAGGGCAACATTTTTTCAGCCAACCATCTATCCAAAGGCAATCCTTCCCCAAATCCACGCAGCAGGCTCATGGGTGAATGGCAGTGAATGTTAAAAAAGCCGGGTGCGGCAAGTTTGTTGCTGCCGTCTACAATATCCCCAGCATATCCAAGAGGATACTCCTTGCCGATATAGGTAATGCAGGTTCCCTCAGTAACAATGTGCATGTGCTGTTGCAGGTTGTATTGTTCATCTATGTAACAGATGTCTTTAAACAGCATAAATGTTCCCCTTCCGTCACAGGTATTTGGCTTGCACTGTCGACTATAGCCCTTTTACGATTTCCCGGAGAAGCTCTCTAAAACGCTCTGCGGCTGCTGCAGCATTTACAGACACCTCTTCGCCGCAAAGGGGCTCATCCAGAACACCTGCTGCCATATTGGTCATCAGTGACAAGGCCAGCAACTGCATACCACAATGCGCGGCTGTCAGCGCTTCGGTAACAGTGGACATACCCACAGCATCTCCGCCCAAAATGCGCACTGCGCGAATCTCTGCCGGTGTTTCAAACTGGGGACCGCCATAATAGAAGTAGATGCCCTCTCTGGTTTTATCCTCCTGCCCCAGTTGTTTTGCGCAGTTTATAGCCAGTTGACGTAAAGCTGGGGTATACATGTAGGTGGTGTCGAAAAATCGTTTGCCAAACTCAGGAACATTGGGGCCCCGCATGGGGCTGTTGCCGATAAACTTAATGTGATCTTTAATCACCATAATGTCGCCCACGTTGTAATCGGTGTTTACAGCGCCTGCAGCATTGGTGAGGATGGTTTTTTCTACCCCCAGCAGTTTAAATACCCGGATGGGCGCAGCAAGCTGTTCAAAATCATAGCCTTCATAGTAATGGAAGCGCCCAGACATGACCACAACATATTTCCCAGACAGAGTGCCGCAAATAAGCTTGCTGGCATGGGATTCCACCGAAGAAATGAGAAAATTTGGGATCTCCTTGTAATCAATCACGATGGGATCTTGAATTTCTTCTGCCAGGCTACCCAGTGCGGACCCTAGCACTATAGCCACTGTAGGTTTCTGGGGAAGCTTGGATAGTATGTAGTCTGCACTTTTTTTATAAAAATCGAAGGTGTATGGTACCGTCATATATAGTTCCTCTCCTTTAGTTTACTTATATGTCTATGCTGATAATGGCTTCCAAGGCAATCCTTATCTGATTGTCAATTGCAGTTTCTACTGCCTGGGTATCCGGTGTATACCCTTCAACCCCAACCAGCTCAAAGGCGGGGGCATCGGCGGCAATGATGGCTCCAGCTTTCACTCCATGGAGAGAAGCTACCACCAAAAGACTCGCCACCTCGTTTTCCATTGCTTTCACACCGGCTTTTGCATACAGCTTTACGGTTGAATCCAAAAAGCTGGGGTAAAATAGGGCTTGGGTCAACACAATGCCTTTGTGCACAGGTATATGCAAGGACTTGGCACTCTGCATCAGGGCGCAAATTACATCGGTGTCTGCTACTGCCGGATAGGACAGAGGTATCATCTTTTCTGTGACCCCCTCCTCCCTGCACGCGGCGGTGACCACCACTATGCTACCGGCTGGAACATCCTCTTGCATACCACCACAGGTGCCAACCCGTATAATCACCTTTGCGCCAGCTCTCCACAAGCTTTCAAAGGCAATAGCTGCACCACCACTACCCACACCATGAGAGGTAACGGTTATGGGAACCTGTCTGTAGCTGCCAGTATAGCTCCAAAACTCCCGGTTTTTGGCAAGACATCTGCTGTTTTCCAATAGCCCGCTAATCTTTTCGGCTCGGGCAGGATCTCCGCAGGTGATAACCCGTGGGGGAAACGCATCTTTTCTCAGGTGGATACAAGGAAATTTGACTGATTGCTCCACTATTTTGTTACTCCTTTTTCTGCTTTTAACAGCACCTTGTGGTTTTTGCGGGCTTTGCGAAACCTGTCGCTGGATAGAATAAGCGCGATAATGGTGGCGATATAGGGTACTGCTGCTGTAAGCTGGCTTTTGATGGGAAATGGCTTAAAGTTCTGAAAGGCAAAACCAATGGCTTCGGCAAACCCAAAGAAGAAGCTGGATAAAATAACGCCGATTGGGTGGGCACGTCCCAGGCTGGATGCTGCCATAGCAAAAAATCCCCGGCCAGAGGTAATATTCTCGGTGTACATGGTAACTTGACCCAAGGTAAGCAGCACACCGCCGATGCCGCATAAAAGCCCTGAGGATAAAACAGCAAGAATTTGTATGCGTTCGGCATGTATCCCCTGGGAAATCGCCGCCTGCTTGTTGACACCAACTGAAAGAAGCCGAAACCCTTGTATGGTTTTAAACATAAAAATATAAATAGCAACCGCAAGTACTATCCCAAGGCAATCCAGCAGGGTTAACTGGCCAAACACAGTTGCCAGGAAGGTTCCTATCACCGGTATAGCCTGCAAAAAGTCAGAGCTCATTTTGGGCAGCCCCACCAGGCTGCTGTCATTAAAAGCGCCCTTGGTGTTAAACAGCACAAACAGAAGATAGGTGGTAAGGCCGGATATAAGCAGGTTTAGGGAGGTGCCCACCACCATGTCGCTGGCCTGAAATTTCACCTGCAATATAGCCACCACCAGAGCAACAAGCATTCCGGCTGCCATAGCAGAAAGCACCGCCAACAGTGCCGAATGGGTGTAATAACTCATCAGCACCGAAACAAAGGCGCCCAACAGCATCTGGGCTTCCAATGCGATGTTAAACACCTTGACACGGCTACAAATTGCAGAGCCCAAAGCGGCGTACAAAACCGGCATGGTCATACGAAGGGTGGAATTTATAATGGTGGCAATTGTTAAGCTGCTCATACCCCACTCCCCCCCTTCACTGTCTGGGATTTTTTCACCGTTCGCCTTTTTAGGTACCCTACCAACAGCTTTGCAGATACAAACAAGGTGATCACCGCCTGAATAATGGTGGTGATTTCCAATGGGATGCTAGATTGTCGCTCAATTGCCGCGCCGCCTGTTTGCAGACCAGCCAAGAATATAGAGCATAGCAGTGTTCCCACCGGATTGAGGTTGGAGATAAGGGCTGCCATCAAGCCTGTCCAGGCATAGCTGGGGCTTTTGAGCATGTTATCCATATACAAGTACTTCACCCCCAGCACCTCCAGTGCTCCACCCAGACCACACAGCGCACCGGATGCAACCATAGTGATATACATTACCTTGCGCCGCTTCACCCCGCCAAATTCTGCAAAATCCTTATTGAGCCCACTCATGCGGGATTCATAGCCAAAGGTGGTTTTAAAGGAAACAAACATAACAACGGCAGCAGCTACCAACATTATAAAAAAGCCAATGTTGAAGGTGGAGCCCTTTACCCAGTTTAATCGCATCAACCGCAGAGAGGAATCGATCATGTGGGTTTTGGGGACAATGCCGTCTCCGGTATTGTCCTTTAGGGGAAATGCTACAAAATAGGCAGTCATATTGTTGGCCACATAGTTGAGCATCAATGTGGTTATTAGTACAAACACGCCGAATTTATCATCCAACCATGCTGCTATCCAGGCATACAAGCCTCCACACACCATACCGATAGCTATGGCCAGGATAATGCCTACAATGCTGCCAAAGGGCAGATAAATAGCAGCCACCGCAGTCATAAAACCGCCCACAACCAGCTGGCCTTCACCGCCAATATTGATATAGCCTGCTCGCCATGCAAAGGCTGCACCAAGTCCGCACAAAATGATAGGCACCGCACGGGTGAGGGTTGCCAGTAGATAGTAGGGATTACGTGCCCCATTCTGAACCGGTATACCAAATCCACCTGTAAACATAACCTTGTAAACTTCAAATATCTTGGAGATGCTGCCGGTTTGAATCCCGATAATAACGGCACCAATGAACAGTCCGGCCAAAATGGACAGCAGTGGCTGCCCCAGGATATTGATAATCCGGCCAAACGTGCCCCCCTTAAAAGGGATTTTTTCATACTTCATGAAGGGTACCTCCCATCATATGGATGCCCAAGATTTCTTCGGTGGCGTTTTCTCGGGTAAATTCGCCATTGAGCTTGCCGTCATAGATAGTGTATATACGATCGCAGAGTTTGCGAATCTCGGTAAGCTCTGAGGATATGAGCAGAATAGCCTCTTTTTCTTGGCGCTTTTTTAGTAGCGTATCATGTATAAACTCCATTGCGCCGATATCCACTCCACGGGTAGGTTCAGCGGCAATGAGAAACGGGGTATTATTTTCAATCTCCCGTGCCACAATCAGTTTTTGTATATTGCCGCCAGAAAGTTCCCCTGCCTTTTGCTGCATATCACTGTATTGCACATCGTATCCGGACAGCAGGCCACCTATAAAGCCCCGTACCTTTTTGCTATCCAGTATACCGCTGTGGGAAAGCGCATCCTTTTGTTGGTGGCCCATTAAGCCTGTTTCAATTAAAGTGGCTTCTGCTGCACACCCATGCTTGTACCGATCCTCCGGTATACAGGCGGATCCTGCTGCACGGATTTGGTCAACGGTTTTGCCCACAATATTCTGGTTTTGCAGCATAATGCTGCCTTGGCTGGGTTGTGCCAGACCCATAATGCACTCCACCAAAGCCGATTGCCCATTGCCGGATACCCCCGCTATACCCACTATTTCTCCACCCTTTATATGCATGGACAAGCCCTTTAGGGTTTCTGCGCCTCGGGAATCCACATGGTGCAGATCTTGGATTTCTAGAACAACCTCGCCTGTTTCTTGAGGGGGTACTACCTTATTGATAATGTCCCGCCCCACCATCAGTCGAGAAAGCTCTTCTATGCTGGTGTCGGCAGTGTTCATCTCTTGAATTTTGCGCCCACCCCGCATAATTTGCACCCTATCGGCTATGGCTATAACCTCGTTGAGTTTATGGGTGATGATGATTACACTTTTCCCAAAAGAAACCAGCTGGCGAATGGTTTTAAACAGCTCTTCTACCTCCAGCGGTGTCAGCACTGCAGAAGGTTCGTCCAGGATGATGATATCGGCATTGTGGTATAAAACTTTTACTATCTCAACCCGTTGCTGAAGTCCAACGGGGCATTCTCGAATCAGCGCCGAGGGAGGAACCTGTAAAAGGTATTTTCTACTGAGCTCTTCCACTATTTTCTCAGCTTTTGCCCGGTCAAAGAAGAATTTGTGTTTTCCCGGTTCCCCACCATAAACGATATTTTCTGCTACAGTAAATTCGGGAAAAAGCATAAAGTGCTGCTGAACCATGCCAATCCCCAGCTTGATGGCATCCATAGGGGAACGCAGTTTCTGCAGCTTTCCATCCAGGTAGATTTCGCCGGAGGATGGCTGCTCAAGACCATATAAAATCTTCATCAGGGTGGTTTTCCCAGCACCATTTTCACCAACCACAGCCAGTACTTCCCCATCCCGTAAGGTAAGATCAACTTCATTGTTGGCGTACAAAGAACCGTACAGTTTTGTGATCCCTTTCATCTCAAGCAGCAAGAAGGATCCCTTCCTTTCACAGATTGGTACTAAGCGGGCATACTGCCGCCAGAAACACTACAAACCCTTGCGTTAGCAAGGGGCAAAACAAGTGTGCGTATATTGGCCGAAAGGGCTTGCCCGTTTTAAACACGCAAACCCTCTCTCCTCTCTATCAGTGATATGTTAGCTTGGCTCGGTGGGAACAATCAGCTCCAGCTCACCGGATGCAATTTTTTCTGCCGCTTCTTTAACCTTTGCAACAATTTCATCAGTAAGAACCTCGGTATTGCGGGGGTTTGTGCTATCTTTGGTAATGTACAAAGCACCAATGGTTCCTTCTTTAATGCCATACAGTTCGTTATCCATAGTAAGGGTGCCGCTTATGTATTCATTGAGCACCTTTTCTACCACAATAGCAGTATCTTTAATCTGGGTGGTGATGATATAGGGGTTGTTGGGGTCGGTGCGGTCTTGGTCCTGTCCTGAGGTATAGAATTTTTTGTCCAAAGCGGCTTCAAAGGTGCCGAAGTCGGCGACAGCAGAAGCGGCATTGATAAATCCACAGCCGGCTGCAGCTTGTTGCAGTGCAAAGTTTTTGGCTTTGGCAGCATCGGTATAGGATGCGGTGTAGTTAAAAATAAAGTCCTCTTCTGTGATTTCAGGGCGAGCAGCCATAACCCCCTGCATATATCCCCAGCGCCATTTGTAAGAGTTTTGGTTCTGGTTGGCGTGTACTGCACCAAACTTATCGGTAGGGTTTACATATCCTGCAATCATACCAATTAAGTAAGCGCCCTCTTGCTCTTTGAATGCGATGGATTTTACATTGGGTACATCACTTTGGGCATCAATTAATATGTAGGTGGCTTCGTCTGGGAATTCCTGTGCCACTGCATTGATAGGCTCTACCCCAAGGCCGCCGGCAGCAATAATAAAGTTGTTGCCTTCCTGTACAGCTGCGCGGATATTGTCCTCCCACACTGCGCTGTCCTTACACTCTACCACCTTGCTGGTCAAACCGGGGTTTTGGCTTTCTACATTTTTCAGGCCGTCTACCATCTGGGTTAAAAATGGATTGGTGCCAATGGTGTCGCAGATGAGCACTACCTTTACGGTTGCAGGATCCACAGTGGTACTCTGAACAGCAGTTGATTCTGCCCCGCTTTCAGAAGCAGCTTCTTCACTGGCAGGAGCTTCTGCGCTTTGTTGTGCCTCATTACCAGAGCCGGCAGGAGCAGGGGTATCGGTTTTGGAGCAGCCA
>CAYNCW010000089.1:0-9263 GCA_964395635.1 uncultured Oscillospiraceae bacterium | reverse complement strand
GCTATGGTAGCCTGCTGTTGGACAAGCTGTTGGTGGAGATCCTCAAATCTACCCAAGCGGTCTATGGCTGCACCGGTGTATCCTTCCGATACCGTTTGAATAGATTGTTCCTCCACCCAATATTCTTTTGTGGCGGGGCGTTGTGTGGTGAGCCGTTTCATAGTCATCAGATCCTTTCGTTGCAAAAGGGTGGTGGTGTGAAGCTGATCCAGTTGGTGATGGAGATTTGGCATACGGCATTGTCAAACAGGCAGCTGAGTAGTTTTAATTCTGTTAGCAAGCAAGGTGTTTAAACATTAAATATACATATTGTAGTATATATTTAATATATTACAAATCTTCAAACTGCAGGGTGGTGTGTGTGGCATCTATGTGGACGTTGGCAAAGATGTCAGCCGCTACACAGCGATAGGGTGTGGGATCCGGCATGGAAGGGCTAAAATGGGTGAGCCAAAGCTCCTGAACTTGGGCTTGTTCTGCCATTCGAGCGGCTTCACTAAATAGGCAATGGCGATGCTCCACCGCTTTTTCCTCCATGGCAGGGTCTCCGTACATACCCTCGCAGATAAACAGATCCGCACCTTGGACGAACTGCACCAAGGAGTCTGCCGGGCGAAGGTCGGTGGCATAGCAAAGGGTAATGCCTTTGCGGGAGGGGCCCATAACCTGTGAGGGGTATATGGTTCGGTTGTTCAGCTCCACAGCAGTACCCCTTTGCAGAACCGACCAGTAACGGGGTGGTATATCCAGCGCCTGGGCTTTTGCGGTGTCGAACCTACCCTGTCGGGAGAGTGCGAGCTTGTAGGCGTAGCAGGGAACCCAATGCTCCACAGATTGAGCTGAAATGGAAAGGTTGTCCCAGCCAAGCACCTGCCCATCCTTCTCAATTTCATGGTACTCTAGCGCAAAGGGGAGCTGTGGTGCAATCACACACAGACAATCCACCACCTGGCGGAGATGTTTTGGCCCGATAATAGTCAGGGGATCGGTTCTGCCAGAATTACCGATGGTGAGGAGCAAACCCGGGAGCCCGGCTGTGTGGTCGGCATGGAAGTGGGTCAGGCAGATAACGCCGATCTGCTTAAATCCCAGCCCCGCTGCGCGGATAGCCACCTGTGTGCCCTCGCCGCAGTCGATGAGGATGGAGGTGCCTTTATACCGCACCAGCAGGGAGGTTAAAAATCGTTGGGGTAGGGGAATCATTCCCCCCTTGCCCAAAAGGGTTACCTCTAACATAGTCATTTTCCTTATAGTTGGTTTTGATGGAGCCCACCTGACCCATTACCCAGTATAACCTTGATGCTATGGTGGGCGGGGTTGTGTTTTTGGTGAGGAGCGCTTAACACATCCCCGAGAGTGAGTGTGCCTGGAGCATACTCTCCGACAGTGTGCAGGCGATGATGATATTGTTACTGTTCTCTATTCTCTCTAGATTGTATTTGTAAAAGCGGTTCCAGGGCTTTTGCAAAGCTTAAATCCTGCTGGGCGGTGCGTTTGGGTTGCCCCCGCAACCTGCCACCAGCCATGCGAATTTTTCGGGCTGTGTGTCGGGCGGACAGCAGGCTGTCGATGTTTTCCCCGGTGTAGCGCTGGCCGTCTTGGTTGAGGACGGTTGCTTTGCGGGCAAGACACATGGCGGCAAGGCCATAGTCTTGGGTAATCACAATGTCCCCGGCAGAAAGCAGGTTGACCAGTGCAAAATCTACACTGTCGTTGCCTTTGGATACGGTGATGGTGGTAGCGCCAGGTTTTTCGAGCCGGTGGGAGGTATCGCAGAGGAGGATACACTCCACCCTGTATCGGCTGGCCAACAGAACCGAGGCATTGACCACCGGGCAGCCGTCAGCATCAATGTATAGCTTCATTCAGCCACCTTCTCCTTTGGTTTATTGCTGCTGGTGTGTAACATAGTTTTTTAAGATGTTGTGTAAATCTGGGGCGGCCTTTGCCAGAGAGATGGGGCGATACTGGGTGTTGACAAAGGCATGGGCAGTTTCGCCCTCCAGCAGGATAGTTTGGTTTTGGTTCACCACCGTGTAGTGCACCTGAAAGCGGACGCCGGTGTATTTGGGAATCTGTAGCCGGACTGTGAAATGGTCGCCAAACCGGGCAAAATATTTATACTGAACATTGCAGTTGATAATAGGGCTTAACACCCCCAGGGTTTCCATATGGGCATAGGATAATCCGGTATGGGTAAAAAAAGCGATGCGGGCTTCTTCCAGCCAGCGGATAAAGTTGGAGTGGTGGACAACACCCATCTGGTCGGTTTCGTAGTAAAAAACATCCCTTGCATATGCAAACATGATTTTTATCCTCTTTATAGTATAAATGTTGTATACCATGGAAGTATGCACTATAGTTCCCATTCTAACACAACAGGGTTGTAAAGAAAAGGAAAACCGATAAAGATAGACCCACCTAAGAATACGCCCCAAATTGACAAAAAATCCAGGAAGGACTATAATCTATCCATTGAAACAGATAAAACTGGAGGCGGGTGTGTTGGAAAAAGCGCTAGTAGCAATGAGCGGCGGTGTGGATAGTTCGGTTGCCCTATACCTTATGAAAGAACAGGGATATGACTGCACCGGTATTACCATGAAGCTATTTAATAATGAAGATGCTTGCGTAGCACGGGAAAAGGCCTGCTGTTCGCTGAAGGATATAGAGGATGCCCGGAGTGTTTCCTATGCTTTGGGGGTACCATACTATGTGTTTAATTTTACTGCCGATTTTAAAGCCCAGGTAATCGACCACTTTATAGAGGCTTACCAAAACGGCGCCACACCCAATCCATGTATTGACTGCAACCGGTATATAAAGTTTGAAAGACTGTTCCTTAGAGCAAAACAGCTGGAGATGGACTATGTGGTTACAGGGCACTATGCCAACAGAACTTATGATACAGTCAGCGGAAGATATCTGCTGCAAAAAGGGATTGACGACAGCAAGGATCAAAGCTATGTTCTATATGCCATGACCCAGGAGCAGTTAAAGCATACCCTGTTTCCTGTGGGAAATCTGCCCAAAACTGCGGTGCGGGAGATTGCAGAAAAGCTGAGCTTTATCAATGCCAAAAAACGGGATAGCCAGGATATCTGCTTTGTGGTGGATGGGGACTATGCCGGGTTTATCCGCCAACACAACCCTAAGCTTGCTACAGAAGGCAACTTTGTTGACCTGCAGGGCAATGTGCTGGGCAAACACAAAGGCACCATACACTACACAGTGGGGCAGCGCAAGGGGATTGGCATTGCATTTCAAACCCCAATGTTTGTCCATTCCATACAGGCCCAGGAGAATACCGTTACCTTGTGTGCCAGCCAGGAGCTGTATTCCAGCACACTGACAGCGTCGGATTTTAACTGGATAGCAGTGGAAGATGCCAACAAACCTATGCGGGTCAAGGCCAAGGTGCGCTACAAACAAACCGAGCAATGGGCATGGGCCGAACAGATATCCAAAGATCAGGTGCAGGTTACCTTTGACCAGCCACAGCGCGCCATAACCCCTGGCCAGGCAGTGGTGCTGTATGACGGGGATGTTGTTGTGGGTGGCGGCACCATTTTGTAATGCTGCATCAAATGCATCAATAGAGATGTATGGGAAATGCTACTGATATATTTAGGAAAAGCCTGTGGACAAAAAACCACAGGCTTTTTTGTATACTTTGCCTTGACAAAAATTGCTAATAGTGTTAGTATTTAGTGTATTCAAAAAGGTTTTGGTAAAATGAAGGTGAAAATGATGGAGTATACCCGGCTTACAGCAGAGCTTATGGAAACCACCAAGATTCTGCATCGGTGCAAAGAGCAAAAGCATATTGATGAATTTATGAAGGGGGAAGCCTATGTATTGCAGCACTTAGCCCAAAGCCCGCAGCCGGTTTTACCCGGAGATATCAGCGCGGCCATGGGCATAACGACCGCTAGGATTGCAGCAGCCCTAAACAACCTGGAGGACAAGGGGTTTATCACCCGAAAAGCGGATGAAACCGACCGCCGCAAGGTGCTGGTGGAATTGACCCCAAAAGGCAAGGAGGTTGCAGCCCAACGAAAGGCAGAAATAGCAGGATATGTAGAACATTTGCTGCGGAGTTTGGGCGAGGAGGATGCGGCGGCATATGTGCGAATAATGGCTAGATTGGCTGAAATTGCCCAAAGGCCTCGTGAATAAAAATATTCCGCTGCTGAATGCTATATTTTTGTACCAAACTGTAAATGCTTTTATAAGAGTTAAGAGCTGTATGTTCATACAGTTCTATGGTATTGGAGGATAAAACAGCGTGCTGAAGATATTTCGTTATATGAAGTCCGGCGAATGGGTACAGGTGCTGGTGGGGTTTGTATTCATTATTATTCAGGTCTGGCTCGAGCTCAAGCTACCGGATTATATGTCCCAAATTACCCGACTGGTGCAAACACCGGGCAGTGCCATGAGTGATATATGGACTGCCGGGGTATATATGCTGCTCTGTGCTTTGGGCAGCTTGGTGTCCGCAGTAAGTATTGGTTTTTTTGCAGCGCGTATCGCCGCATCTTTGTCTATGCGGTTGCGCTCGCTGCTGTTTAACAAGGTTGAATCCTTTTCCATGGAGGAGATCAACCGGTTTTCTACCTCCAGCCTGATTACCCGTTCCACCAACGACATCACCCAGATACAGATGCTGGTAACCATGGGCCTGCAGATGGTGGTCAGGGCACCGATTATGGCGGTGTGGGCTATCTGGAAAATAGCAGGCAAGGGTTGGGAGTGGTCTCTCACAACCGCTGTTGCGGTAGGAACCATGCTGCTGGCTATTGGTATCATTATGGTTGTGGTTATGCCCAACTTTAGAAAAATGCAGGCGCTCACCGATAATCTCAACCGGGTGACCAGAGAAAACCTCACCGGTTTGCGGGTTGTGCGGGCATATAATGCCGAAGGATATCAGGAAGCAAAATTTGAGGATGCCAACAAGGAGCTTACCGATACGCACCTGTTCACCAGCCGCACCATGTCTGCTCTGATGCCTATGATGACCTTGGTGATGAGTGGGCTTACTCTGGCTATTTATTGGGTTGGCGCCTATTTAATCAATGCGGCTGCTATGGAGGATAAGCTCACCCTGTTTTCCAATATGGTGGTGTTCTCCTCCTATGCAATGCAGGTGATTATGGCGTTTATGATGCTGACCATGCTGTTTATCATGTTCCCCAGGGCGGCTGTTTCCGCCAAACGCATCAACGAGGTGTTGGACACCAAGGCAACCATTCTGGATGGAAGCGAAACCGACGGAAAATCCGGTATGGAAGGGGAGGTTGTGTTCAACAACGTAAGCTTCAAATACCCGGATGCTGTGGACTATGTTTTACAAAATATTAGCTTTACCGCCCGCAAAGGGGATGTGGTGGCGTTTATCGGGTCCACCGGTAGTGGTAAAAGCACCCTTATAAACCTTGTGCCCAGATTTTACGATGTGACCCAAGGGGAGGTGCTGGTGGATGGGGTAAATGTGAAGGAATATACCCAGGAAGCGCTCCACAACAAAATCGGTTATGTCTCCCAGAAGGCGGTTCTCTTTCGCGGGACAGTATCCTCCAACGTGGCTTACGGAGACAATGGGCGGGATACCTATACCCCAGAGGATGTAAAACGTGCGGTTAGTATTGCCCAGGGTAAAGACTTTGTGGAAAAGATGGACGGCACCTACGATGCAGCCATTGCCCAAGGGGGTACCAATGTATCCGGTGGGCAAAAACAGCGGTTGGCAATTGCCCGGGCGGTATGCCGCAAGCCGGAGATATATATCTTTGACGATTCCTTCTCGGCACTGGATTACAAGACAGACCGTGTGCTGCGCACCGAGCTGAAGAGGGGAACCAGCGGGGTAACCAGCTTGATTGTGGCACAGCGTGTGGGCACCATTATGGATGCCGACCAGATTATTGTGCTGGATGAAGGCAAGGTGGTGGGGCAAGGCACCCATAAAGAGCTGCTGAAATCCTGCGAAGTGTATCGGGAGATTGCCAAATCCCAGCTCAGTGAGGAGGAGATTGCAGATGTCTAATCAAGGAAGAGGCCCAATGGGCGGACATGGTGGCGCTGGGGTTGTTGGAGAGAAGCCCAAAAATTTCACACAGACATGGGGAAAGCTTATCCGTTATTGCAAGGGATATATGCCAGCAATCACCGTGGCCATATTGGCTGCTGTGGCTGGGGCTATTTTGCAGATTATCGGCCCTAATCGGCTCAGCGCCATGACCGATGAGATTTCTAAGGGGCTGAAAGCGGGAATTGACCTAAATGCAGTTACCCGGATAGGCATTTTACTGGTGATATTTTATGCCGGCTCGGCACTTTTAAATTTTGCCCAAAGCTTTATTATGGCAACAGTGACCCAGAGGATTTCCAAAACACTGCGAACGGGTATATCCCAAAAAATCAATAAGTTGCCACTGAAATATTTTGACCAAACCAGCTATGGCGATGTCCTCAGCCGGGTGACCAACGATGTAGACACCATTGGTCAAACCTTGAACCAAAGCATCGGTATGCTGGTATCCTCGCTGACCTTATTTGCAGGATCCCTTGTGATGATGCTTCTAACCAACTGGACAATGGCACTGACTGCAGTTGCCAGTACAACGGTTGGAATTGTATTGATGCTGATCATTATGTCCAAATCCCAAAAGTATTTTGTTGCACAGCAGCAAGAGTTGGGGAGCATGAACGGCCATATTGAGGAGATTTACTCCGGACACAGCATTGTAAAGGTATATAATGGCGGACATGGGGCAAAAACAGCGTTTGACAGCATCAACGAAAAGCTATACAGAAGCGCTTGGAAATCCCAGTTTGTTTCTGGTTTGATGATGCCGCTGATGAACTTTATCGGCAACTTTGGATATGTGGCAGTTAGCGTTGTGGGCGCAACCCTTGCCATACAGGGAAGCATTTCCTTTGGCGTTATTGTGGCGTTTATGCTGTATGTGCGTTTGTTTACACAGCCCCTTTCTCAGGTGGCTCAGGCGGCAACTCGGTTACAATCAGCTGCTGCGGCCAGCGAGCGTGTATTTGAATTCTTTGAACAAAAAGAGCTGGAGGATGAAAGCCATAAGGACAAAAAGCTCACCAATGTAAAAGGGGACGTTGAGTTTAAAAACGTACGGTTTGGCTATGATGAGAACAAAATCATCCTCAAGGATTTTTCAGCCAAGGCAAAGGCCGGGCAAAAAATTGCCATTGTTGGCCCCACCGGTGCGGGAAAAACCACCCTGGTAAACCTGCTGATGCGGTTTTATGAGCTTAATGGCGGTGAAATTTTGTTGGATGGTACACCTATCCAACAGGTGACCAGAGAAAATGTTCACGAGCAGTTTTGCATGGTGCTACAGGACACCTGGCTGTTCGAGGGAACCATACGAGAGAATATTGTATACAGCAAACAAGGGGTTACAGAGGAAGAGGTGGTGGCTGCTTGTAAAGCGGTGGGCTTCCACCACTTTGTCACCACCCTGCCCAATGGGTATGACACGGTGCTGGGGGATCAGCTGAGCCTTTCGGCGGGACAAAAACAGCTGGTTACCATTGCCCGGGCTATGATTCAAAATGCACCGCTGCTGATTTTAGACGAGGCCACAAGCTCGGTGGATACCCGTACCGAGGCTATGATACAAAGAGCCATGGATTCGCTGACAGTGGGGCGCACCTCCTTTGTTATTGCCCACAGGCTGTCCACTATCAAAAATGCAGATATTATTTTGGTTATGAAGGATGGAGACATTATCGAAAGCGGCAATCACCAAACCCTGCTAGAAAAAGGCGGATTTTATGCAGAACTCTACAACAGCCAGTTTGAACACGCATAATAAAGAAGGGGGTTTTACCATGCGCTACAGTGTGATTGCAATTGAGAGGGAATATGGCAGCGGTGGAACCGAAATAGCCGAAAGACTGGCGCAAAAACTGGGCATTGCCTGTTATGGTGAAGAGATATTGGAGCGGGCTGCCAAAAAGCTGGGAATGCCCATATCCCAGATTAGACATTGGGAGGAAAACACCACCGGCAGTATTTTGTTTGGCCTGAATGTATTGGCCAGCGCCTCCGCAGGGGAAGCAGCCAGCCTGACCAAGGCACAACAACTGGGGGTAACCGAAACCGCCATTATCCTGGATTTGGTGGGCAGTGGGCCTTGTGTGTTGGTAGGACGCTGTGGGGCAGGTGTGCTCAAAGACCACGCAAATGTGCTGAGGGTATTTGTTCATGCCGATATGGCCACAAGAAAAGAAAGGGCCTGTGGGGTGTATGGCCATACACCCAAAGAAGTGGACAGTGTATTGAGCCAGTCGGACAAACGCCGAGCTGCCTACTTTAAATCCAACTGTGGAATAGACTGGAAGGATAAGCAGCTGTATCATATGTTTTTGGACAGCGGCAAGCTGGGTATTGATGCTGTTGTGGATATTTTGCAGTGCTGTGTTGTGTAACTACAATAATAGAGAAAACACCTCGCCCTAGATTTGGCGAGGTGTTTTTGGCATAAAAGGTGAATTGTCATTCACAATAATACTAGCATGAAAGGCAATTAGCCTATAGCAGATTACAGCCAAAAAGCTGGTTGTGGATTGCTCAGGGATAGTTTATAATAGAAGAAACTTTGGACAAGAGGAAAAAGGAAATGAATAAAATCATAAGTTTATTGTTTCACCGAATTAGCATTGTGGCCTTTTGTTTGCTTGTACAAATATTGGCTATAGCTGCTGTATTACATTGGTTTAACCAGTATTTTGCTTTGTTTTATGCAGTGAGCATACTGGTGAGTATAGCAGCAGTAGTACATCTGCTCAACAACAAAAGCAACCCTGCGTTTAAAATAGCTTGGCTAATCCCTATTTTGTTGTTGCCTATTTTTGGAGTGATGTTTTATTTTTTGTTTGGACTTTCTAACATAAGCGAGAAACAAGCCCAAAAGATGCGGTCGATTCAGCGGATCACCGAAGGGAAGATTCCCCGCAACCCGGAGGTTGTGGACAAGCTTACAGAAATGCATATGGCGGCGGCGCGCCAGTCCGCTTACATTTCCCGAACAGGGCAGTTTCCCATATATCAAAACCGATCCACTGAATATTTTCCCCTGGGAGATCTGCTGTTTGAGCGGATGCTTACCGAGCTGAGAAATGCCAAGAAGTTTATCTTTTTAGAGTTTTTTATCATAGAGGCAGGTTATATGTGGGACAGCATCCTGGATGTCCTTGCGGAAAAGGCCAAGGAGGGTTTG
>CAYNCW010000088.1:0-9314 GCA_964395635.1 uncultured Oscillospiraceae bacterium | reverse complement strand
AGATCGAGTATGAAGGGGATTATGAGATTGAAGTATCTCGTGGTAACAGATACTGGTACGGCGAGGTTGAGGTTTCCGGTTTGGATTACGATCTAACCTATTCGGTGACAGAGCTTTTGGGCAGCAAATACGTCAAGGGTTTGTATGATACACCCAGCATTGAAAGACTTTCCACTACCACATCCGGCAATGTGAAAACCATTACCTTTGAAGTGAAAAACTCCCCAAAAAACAGAAACAGCAACGACGATGATGATGATACCTCCAGCGGCGGCGGCGGTGGTGGTGGCGGTGGTTCAGGAACATGGCTGCCCAGCGGCAACACCCCTTGGACCAACACTGCAAATAACACAACCACCACAGCCGGTGAAGTATCTGCTACCACTGTGATTTCTCAAATCGAAAAATCAACAGGTACAGTAGCAGTTGCCCGGTGTGTCAATGCTTCTAGTGTTTCCGGTGCTACACTGCGCTCTATGGCAAGTACTGCTACAAAATACGGCAAGACCGCTGTTCTGAATGCAGATACCACCACTGCCGACGGCAAAGCAGTGCAAGGCCGTATGTATGTAGAAGCAGCCAAATACGCAAACTATAACGGAAACCTGAAACTGGGTGTATACACCGAGGGTACAACAGTTGCCAGCGTAAAGAAATCCTTTGCAGGCTGGTACAGCAACACTGTTGCAGTGGTATCTATGGATCACAAAGAAAACCTGGGCTCCAACCTGAAAGTAGCTGCAAAGGTGAATCTGGCTGGGCTGGATACCAGTAAGCTGGTATTCTATATCTACAACAGAACCTCAGGTGCTATTCAGCAGATAAAGGAACCCAAGTATTCTATCGATACCAGCGGTTACCTCCACTTCTATACACAAGAAGGCGGAGAGATTATCGTAACCGACAGGGCTTTGGCTAAAAAATAGAATCCTGAGTATAAAAAACACACCGGTCATTGTGAATTGACCGGTGTGTTTTTGCTTTAAAGCATCTGGTTTGTTTTTGACTGGTAGCTGCGTGTATCGGTGGGTTCTCCTTTGCGCTTTAGCAGGTAGGTGACAAATCGTTTGATAAGCACATATAAGATGGCAAAGAGTGGAACGCCGATAAACATACCCAGCACACCCAAAAGGCCACTAAATAGCATGATGGAAAAGATAATCCAAAGGGGGGAGAGTCCAACAGTATCTCCCAGAATTTTGGGGCCAATCACATTTCCATCCAGCTGCTGCAATAACAGAATAAAAATAGTAAACCACACAGCTTTGATTGGATCCACAATCAAGATAATTAAAATGCCGGGAACCGCGCCAATAAAGGGGCCAAAGTAGGGGATTATATTGGTTACACCGATAATAACGCTGATTAACACCGCATAAGGCATTTTTAAAATACTGGTGCCTATCATACACAAAATACCAATAATAAGGGAATCAATAACCTTGCCAAACACAAAGCCGCTGAAGATTCGGTTAATGTCCATAGCTATATCGTAAAACAAGCGATACACAGCCTTGGGTAATACAGCTACCCCAATTTTGTTCAGCTGCGCAAACAGCTTTTCTTTGTCAAACAAAATATAGATGGAAACAATGATTCCCAGAAGCAGGTTCACCACTTTGGTGGTGAAGTTGGTGGCAGCAGTGACAACGGTGCCAAGAGATTGAGCCAACATCTCATACATCCCATATAACATATCCACTGCTGTGGCATTTAGTCGTTTGGCCAGGTCGGCTAATACGTTGGAGATTTCGGTACCCGATTCCACCGAGTATTTGCCAATGTACTCTAAAACCCCTTGGTACCATTTGTTAAAGGTTTTAAAATAGGATGGGACATTGTTCCAGATGCTAGCCATGGAATTGATAAGCTGGGGCAATACGATTGCAATAAAAGTGGCAATGGCAAGAACAGCGATAAGGTAAGTAAGAGCTATGGATACAGCTCGCTTGGCTTTGGGGCGTAGGGGGCGCCTGCCAAACAGGCGGGGCAACAGCTTGTTGTCAATATTGCGCATAAGCGGGTTGAGTAGAAAGGCAAATACCGCACCATATACTACCGGCATTACATACCCAATTCCTGTACCAATATAACCAACTAGGATGTCGATATGCCCCAGAAGCTGAAAACATATCATAGATGCAGCAATTACCAAAACGGCGTAAACCGCAATTGTTGTGTATTTTGCATTGTATTCAAACTTCATAGTTATCGTATCCTTTTTCCTGTTGTTCTGACAGTATAGCCCATTGTGAAAACATGTCCTGCAGTTCCTGGCGTTTTTCTTCCAAAAGGTCGCATTTTTCCTGTAGCTCCAGATAGTTGGCAGCAACCTCAGGCTGTGTAATTTGGTTTTCCAGCCGGAAAATATCCTGCTCCAACTGTTCAATTTTGATCTCTAAGCTGTTTATCTCTTGTTTGCGGGCAACCTCTTCGCTCCGCTGTTTTTTATTGCGATAGCCTGTTTTGGGTTTGTCCCCGGCTTCTTTCCTAGGCTGGGCTGGCGCATCGGCAGTTTCAGTATTTTTTTGGGATAGGTACTGTGCATAGCGACCGGGATATATCCGAAATCCATCCGGATACATCTCTACAATCTTATCCGGAATTTTCTCCAGCAAATATCGGTCGTGAGATACAATCAGCAAGGTTCCGGTATATTCCATCAAAGCGGTGTCCAGGGATTCTTTGGTAGCCAAATCCAAATGGTTGGTGGGTTCGTCCATTAACAAAACATTGCCACAGTTCATCATCAGCACTGCAAATTTTAGCCTGGCACGTTCCCCTCCGCTTAAATCTGCAACCCGCTTGTGCACTGCTTCTCCTGTGAGCCCCACATTGCCCAAAATGGTGCGAATAGCGTGTTCATAGCTGTGAGGGAACCGATCCCAAAGCTCGTGCAGCGCGGTTTTACCAGTGTCAAACTGTAACTCTTCCTGTTCAAAGTAGGAAATGTCGGTGTTTTTACCCCAATAAATATGGCCTCCGTCAATGGGCATCAGATTTTGTAGTGCCTTTAGATAGGTGGACTTGCCCACCCCGTTAAACCCAATGAGGGCAATTTTTTCTCCCCGGCGCATTTCAAAATCTACACCGTTGCATAAGATCTTGCGCTCATCCCCTTCCCCTACAGCAAGGGTGAGCCCCTCCACTGCTAGCACATCCTTCACAGGTTCCCGTTTATAGCTAAAACGAATTTTAGCGGGCTTTACCGGTGGGCGCGGGCGCTCCACCACCTCCATGTTGTCCAGCACCTTTTGTTTTGATTTTGCCCGACTGGTGGTGCTGGCTCGGGCCATGTTGCGGGCCACAAAATCTTTCAGATCGGCAATCTGTGCTTGCTGGATTTCGTATTCCTTTTGTTGGCGTTCCAGCCGTTCCTGCTTTTGTCGCACATAGCTGCTGTAGTTGCCATTGTAGGCACTTAACTGATGGTCGCTGATCTCCCAGATGCGCCCACACAGCCTGTCTAAAAAGTAGCGGTCATGGGATACCACCAGCAATGCGCCCTTGTACCCCTGAAGATAATCTTCTAGCCAGATCAGTGTTTTAAAGTCCAGATGGTTGGTGGGCTCGTCCAAAATCAGCAGATCCGGCGATTCTAAAAGCAGCTTACACAATGCCAGGCGAGTTTTTTCGCCACCACTCAGCACCGATATGGGGGTGTCGGTGTCTACACCCAAAAAGCCCATTCCGTTGAGCACCGTAGCAATCTTTACATCGATGAGATACCCTTCCCTAGATTCAAAGGTGCTTTGCAGGTGGGCGTATCGGGCGGTGAGTTCCTGCTGGTTTTCACCTGCAGCAATTCGATGAGAAAGCTGGGAGATTTCCGCTTCCATTTCCAAAAGGTGGGAAAAAACGCTGCGCATCTCTTGCAATATCGAGCTATCGTTGCCAAGGCCACTGTTTTGCCGCAGAAATCCCATAGTCTTTCCACTACGCGAAATAGTGCCTTGGTCCGCTTCCAGATCCCCCACCAGAAGGTTGAGCAAGGTGGATTTTCCTGCACCGTTGGGGCCGATAAGCCCAATTTTATCTGTATCTTCAATTTTTGCGGTTATTTGGCTGAGAACCAGGTTGGCGCCATAGCTCTTGCCGAGTTGTTCCATTGCCAATATCATGTATGAACTCCCAATGGTAAAATATAGCCTTAGAAATATGCGTACACCAAAAAGACATCAACAGAATTCGGTATATATCTACTATGGCTGACAAAAACACTATTATTAATGTGCCACCAAACCTTGTTTTTACTGCAAGGGTTTGGAAATTTTACATAAACATGGTAAGCCCCGGACAAAACAGTCCGGGGCTTTGGTAGATATGTCACAGGCTTATCGCAGTAGTTACAGCAGCTTGCTCAACTTTTCCCGTACCTCTTCTTTGGGGCGAACACCCACCATACGCTCCAATTCCTTACCCTTTTGAAATACTACAACAGTAGGAATGCTGGATACAGAATACTCCTGGGCAAGTTCGCCCACCTCGTCGATATTTACCTTGCCGAAGGTAACCTGGCCATCCATTTCGTCAGAAAGCTCTTCCAGAACAGGGGCAAAGATTTTGCAGGGCATACACCAAGCAGCCCAAAAGTCCACCACTACCGGTTGTTCGCCTTGTATTGCGTCATTAAATGATTTTAAATCCATTTCCAACATAGGAAACATCTCCTTTTCATTATCCGCGCAGATTGCGCATATTATTTTCCCGCAGCCAGCTTATCCAGATAAGCTGCTGCGCTAAGAGCAGCTGTTTGTCCTTGACCAGCGGCACGCATATACTGGTGGGGTTTTCCGGTACAGTCTCCCGCTGCAAAACAGCCTGGGAGATTGGTGCGCATTTCGCTGTCCACCACGATATATCCGCTTTCCACTGCTATACCCGGCAGTAGGGAGGCCGGTGCTATGCTTTCTCGTAATACAAAAACGCCATCAACCTCTAAGGTGCGCTCTTTTAGCGCGATTGCCGACACTTTGTTTTCACCTAGTATCTCAACAACCTTATCCGATACTACCTCTACAGCGGAGCCAGGGAGCTGTTTTGTCTTTTTGGCTGGTATATAGTAAACCTTTGCTGCAATTTCTGCCGTGTAGTTGGCCTCGTGAACTGCCTCATCGGTGTAACCAACAATAGCCACTGTTTTTCCTTTATATAGCGGTGCATCACAGGTGGCACAGTAGCCAACCCCTCTGCCCAGCAGCCGTTCTTCTCCTGGCAGCAACTTGGATGCTGCTACCCCTGCGGCAATTACAACGGTGGTGGCTTCATAAGTTTCTTTTGCAGTTGCCACCGCAAAGTAGTTCCCCATTGGATAAATGCTGTTGACCTGTTGTGGTGTTATGGCAATATCCATAGCTTCCAGATGCTGCAAAAACCGTTGGGCCAATTCTTTACCGCTGCAGGATGCAATTCCCAGATAGTTATCCACCTTGGGTGCAAGCCGAATCTTTTCGCTGAGATGGGCGGTGCCAAATAATAAAAAGTTTTTTTTGCGAATTTTTAAATTTACCGCCGCTTCAAGTCCAGCGGGTCCGGTGCCAATAATCACGGCATCCAATCGTGCCATAGCGGCTCTCCTTGTGTTTGAATGATACGTTTTTTGTATTATACCACTTATTTTTAAATTTTTCCAACTAAATATGCAGATAAACTATTAAGAACTAGAAAACGCCCTCTCAGTGGCGATTTTCCGTGAGATTGCGTTAAAAACTCCTTGATGCTCCAAGGGTTCTAGTTTAACATTCAAGGGTTAAATGTAAACAATGTTGAAATATCTAAGGGGCAGGTTGCTTTTTTTGCCGGGGGTTTGCTATAATAGACACATCTATGTCGACTTTTGGTAAACGGAGGTAAAGAATGAGATTTGAAACGTTGAAAAAAGCCAGACAACTGGCAGCAGGAATGACAATGGTATTGGTGATGGGGCTGTTTGCAGCACTGATCCAATCAATAGAATACATACAGCCCCCTAACTTACAGAGCAACGGGGACACAACCATTCCAGCACACGCAGAAGTAGTGATAAAAACGCAGCAGGCTGCAAACAACGCTTTGTCAGCCGGGGCAATACGGGGGATTGACGTATCCCAGTATCAGGGCAACATCAACTGGACCAAGGTAGCCCAAGACAATGTAAAGTTTGCTATGATCAGAGCCTCCTACGGTTTAAAATCAGACCCATATTTTTATAAAAACGTCCAAGGTGCCAATGATGCGGGGATTATGGTAGGGGCCTACCACTACGCTAAATACACCGATAGAGCATCCATGATTCAGGAGGCCAAGTATTTTATCGCCATGCTGAAGGATGCTAAGATCACCTATCCAGTGGCATTGGATGTGGAAGCACACCGGGGTCTTTCCAGAAACGATGTATCCGACTTGGCTGTGGAGTTTATGGATATGGTCAAAGCGCAAGGATACAACGTCATGTTGTATACATACTCCAATTTCATTCGGGATAGTATGAATTTATCCAGAATTGGCAACTATGACCTGTGGGTTGCAAACTATCTGGAGCAACCCAACAATGTCAACCACAAAATGTGGCAACACACCAGCTATGGCTCTGTTAACGGAATCTCCGGCCGGGTAGACATCAATATTGCTTACCAAAACCTGGCTCCTAAAAAGGCCATACAGGTAGATGCCAATGTCTCCGCATCCATTAAGAAAACCTTAAACGAGCGCTATGATGCGGGACTACCCCTGGACAAGCTGGACATGAACCACATGAACCGCAGTGTTATCACTGGGCTGCAAACAGAGCTCAATCACCAGTTTGACGCTGCCTTAGCCGTAACCGGCGAATGCGACCAGTCCACGCTGGAAGCTGTGGATTCCATTGATTTTGTATTGGGGGAGACTGGCGGGAATATTACCTATTTGCTGCAAGTAAAGCTGTTTTACAAAGGGCTGTACACCAATGCTCTGAGTGGCCAATTTGACAGCGAAACCTCCAAAGCGCTGGAAAAATACCAGCAAAGCCTTAACCTTACAGTAACCGGCTATCCCAATTACGAGACCTTGCGCTCCCTGTTGTACGCTTAAAACTGAGAGCCGTCAGCTTTACAAAAAAGCTGACGGCTCTTTATCATCTAATAATAGCTTTATCGCTGATAAAACACCTGGGCCAATGGGGAATCCTTGGAGAGGATGAGTGTTTTGTCACCACCCTGCAGCGATTGGCGGGCAGCATCCAAGGAACGCACAAAAGCGTAAAACTCCGCCCTCTCTTGAGAGGAATAGGCTTCAGAAAGGATACGCATGTATTCGGCTTCTCCTTCGGCAGTCATTTTTTCTGCTTCAGCCTCTGCTTCAGAGATTTTAATTGAGATTGTCTTATTCGTTTCGGTGCGAATTTTGGTTGCTTCTCGTTCACCTTCGGCCTGATAGGAGGCAGCTATGTTGTTGCGCTCGGAGATCATTCGCTCATACACAGCGTGCTTGTTGTCATCCGGCAGGTCCAGGTGCTTGGTTTCCACAGCTACCAGCTTAACCCCATATTGCTCTAAACCGTTGCCGATACTGTTAACGATTTCTCCGGCCAATTTGTCCCGCCCGCTGATAATATCCGCCTGAGATAGGCTGCTGATAACTGTTTTCATAGAGTTGTACACAATGGTTCCAATACGGGCCTCTGCATTGGCGGTGTTACCATTGAGTGTTTGGATAAACATAATGGGATCGGTTACCTGCCACAGCACAAAGCTGTCGGCAACCATAGTCTTCTTATCCTTGGTAATGACATCTGAAATGGGCAGGTCATAGAGCAATACCATCTTGGGGATAGAGCGCACCTTTTGCACAACCGGAAGCTTAAAGCTGACACCCGGCTGGGTTTGTACCGCTACCACCTTGCCAAACTGCTGAATGATGTTGTATTCATCCGGTTCGGTGATTACCAGCAGGTCATTGCCAAATAACAACAAAAACGCAAGCAACAAAAAAATAGGAAGAAAGCGGCGAAGTTTTTTGCCTATCTGCATCTGTGCAACATCAATGACATCCCCTTCTTGGGGCTTTTTCTTTTTAAACTCAAAAATCATCTATTCTTCCTCCTCGATTTGGGTTACAGCGCCGGATATCACTGGGTTTATCGGTCCAATGGGCAGCAGCTTGTTTACACCGCCACCGGCACCGTCGTCAATCACCACATGTAAATCGGGGACAATATCCTCCATAGCTTCATAGTACATTCTTTGGCGGGTTATCAGGGGGTTCTTTTCGTATTCCCGGTACATGGCGTCAAAACGGGCAACCTGACCCACTGCTTCGTTAATACGGGATTGCCGTGTTGCTTCAGCTTGCTTCAAAATCTGATCCACACGTGCTTCGGCAGCAGGTTCCTGTTCACTTTTGTATTTGTTGGCATTGTTGATGGCGGTTTCCTTGCTTTGCTTGGCAGTCTCTACCGCTTTAAAGGCCTCTAAAACCTCTTGGGTGGGCGGTGTTGCATCTTGAATGGAGATGTTGATAAGCTGTAGTCCAATATTTTCCTGTTCCAGCCTATCAATCAGTTTGGCTTTGATTTCTGCTTGAATTTCGTTTTTTCCGGTGGTGATAATGCTGTCGACGGGGTATAAGCCAATGGTATCCCGAATATAACTTTGGGCCATGGTTTTTAAGATAAGCACAGGATCATTGGTTGCATATAGATACTGCACTGGATCCGAAACCTTGTATTCCAAAAAGAAGTCTACATTTACAAAATTGTAATCCGATGTAATCATCAGCGATTCAGATTCTATCGATTCATTGGAATAGAGGTCATAACCAATGGGAAATCCGTTTATCATAATTGAAACCTTATGCACTGTTTGAATAAACGGAACTTTAAAATGCAGCCCCGGTGCGCTCACTGTTGATGGGGTTCCCAGGGTTACCACAACAGCCTGCTCCTGTTCATTGATGCTGTAAAATGAGTTGAGTAGCAGAACAGCCAGGATGAGCGCCACCATTACCCCAATCACTGCGACCTTTATGCGTTTTACACCTTTTTCTTGACTCACAGCCGAATCCTCCTTTTTGAGTTGGCGTATCTAGTTTTACCCAGTATAAACTATTTTGGGGCTTAGGGCAAGGGCACAGAGTACGCCTACTTGCTTTCTTTGGGGGAATGGTCTACAATCATTCTATAAAAAGCCTATCAATTTTTTAATGAAATTTTAATACTTGCTATATTGGAATTAAACCTGTGTGAGGTAAGATACAGTCACACAAACAAGTAATCCAAATGAAGAAAGCAGGATAAGATATGGCAACATTAGAAATGGTAGAAAAATTAAAGCAACGGGCAAATGTAAGTTATGACC
>CAYNCW010000087.1:0-9314 GCA_964395635.1 uncultured Oscillospiraceae bacterium | reverse complement strand
GGGATGCTGATTGACGCAACCTATGGTAGACGCACCAGAGCCGTTATCATCACCGATTCGGATCACGTCATTCTTTCCGCAGTGCAGCCAGAAACCGTAGCAAACCGTTTGGATGACGATGATGACGAGGAAAATGATGATTAAAAGAGGACTGTTGTTTGTTGTATCAGGGCCTTCCGGCGTTGGCAAGGATACGGTTTTGCATTGTCTATTACAAAAGCGCAGTGACTGTGTGCTCAGCGTTTCCGCCACCACACGCACACCCCGCAGTGGCGAACAGGACGGTGTGGATTATCACTTTTTATCCCATGAGCAGTTTCAGTCTCATATAAACCATGGTGAAATGCTGGAATGGGCGGAGTATGCCGGTAATTTTTATGGCACTCCTTCTCATTGGGTGGAAACCCATCGCGCTGCCGGTAAGCATGTTATTCTGGAGATTGAGGTGCAAGGTGCCCTGCAGATAAAGCAAAAATGTCCCGATGGTGTTTTTGTGTTTATCATGCCTCCCTCTATGGATACCCTGCGCCAGCGACTATTGGACAGAAACACAGAATCCCTGGAGGTTGTGGAAAAGCGCTTGCACACCGCCGAAACCGAAATGCAGTTGGCCCAGCAGTACGATTATATCTTGGTAAACCATACAGTGGATCAATGCTGTGAGCAGCTGAGTGCAGTGGTAAGCGCTGCATCGGGCAACAGCCAGCAATCCCATGCTGCCCAATTGGCAGCAGCTTGTAGCAAAACACAAATGATAGACTTTATTCGGGAGGTTTGTTCCAATGCTTAGACCATCAATGTATCAAATTATTGGAAAGCACGACAGTTATTACGAATTCGTTGTTTCGGTGGCCCAGCGGGCCAGAGATATTGCCGAATCTGCGGAAAGCAACCGAATCTCCTTGGTTGAAAAGCCGGTTAAGCTTGCGGTTGAGGAGTTTTCCTCCGGTAAAGTAAAGGTTACCGATTACATTTAAGGAATACACGTATTTACACTGGCAGCGCAGCGTAAGCTGTGCTGCCAGATTGCATAGCCGGGGTTTTGGCAAAGTAATTGACACTCCCACAGGCCGTATACAGCTTTACTTTTCACCAGTATACCATCCTGTTATACGAAAACAAACATAATTGGTCTGATAATGGGGACAAGACTGTATTTTTTTCAGGAAGGAGCGTTTAGGTGTACAATATCGCAAAGGTTGCAGTAGAAAACGCCGGGCTTGCCTACGACGCTTTGTACAGCTATTTTCTCCCTGCACAGTTTACCGTCCTACCCGGTCAAAGGGTCCAGGTGCCTTTTGGCAAGGGAAACCGAAAGCGCACCGGTATTGTGGTAGAAACCCATGATGTGCCGGATCGGGATGGACTAAAGCCCATTCTCCAAGTGCTGGACACTGCTCCCCTTTTGGAGGCGGAGGGGTTGTACCTGCTGCGGTACCTAAAGGAGTGCACCTTCTGCACCTGGTTTGATGCCCTGCGGCTGTTGATTCCAGCCGGCCTTTCCATCACCAGCCACCTTTGCTACAGCCTTTGTTCCCCTCAACCGGTTTTGGAAACCCCGCTCACCCCCCAAGAGCAGACAGTCTGTATCTATCTTACCGGAAAGCGCAAGCCAGTGGAGGCCGCCAAGCTTTGCAAGGCGGTAGAGCTGCCCTTTCCCACCCCTATACTGGCAGCCATGGTAGAAAAAGGCGTTCTGCTGGCCAAAGAAGAATATGCACAGGCTGTACAGGATGAAAAGATCACCATGGTGCGCCGCTGCGAGGATTTTCAAGAAGTGCCTTTGTCCCCAAAGCAGCGCATGGTGCTGGAGTTTTTAACCGAAAATGAAGCTGCCTCGGTAAAAGAGGTTTGTTATTACACCGCCACCACCCGGGCTGTGGTGGATGCTTTGGTAAAAAAAGGCGGGGCAGAATATTTTGATACGGTCCACCTACGGGATCCCTATGAGTGTTCAGTGGAGCAGCTGGCACCGCCTCCTGCTCTTTCTCAGCCTCAAGAGGCCGCCAGGGCAGAGCTATCCGCCTTGCTGGGGCAGCACAACCCCCAACCTGCCTTACTGTACGGTGTCACCGGTGCGGGTAAAACCCAGGTGTTTCTCAGCTTGATGGAACAGGTGCTACAGCAGGACAAAACAGTGATTGTCCTGGTGCCAGAAATCTCTCTGACTGCACAAACTGTGCGGGAGTTTCACGCCCGATTTGGCAAACAGGTGGCGGTGCTCCACAGTGCCCTATCCTTGGGGGAGCGGATGGATCAGTGGCGGCGGCTGAAAAGTGGAGATGCCACCATTGCCGTGGGTACACGGTCAGCTGTGTTTGCCCCCCTTGCCAATATCGGCCTGATTGTTTTGGACGAGGAACAGGAACACACCTATAAATCCGAAAAGTCCCCCCGATTCCATGCCCGGGATATTGCCCGGCTGCGCTGCCGCCACCATGGTGCGCTTCTGCTGCTCTCTTCCGCCACCCCCAGTGTGGAAAGCTATTATCACGCCAAACAGGGAAACTATCATCTTGTGGAACTCACCCAGCGCTTTAACCAAGCACCCTTACCGGATGTGTATACGGTGGATATGCGGGAAAGCTCTAATTTGTCGGCATATCCTTCTCTAAGCGGGGTTTTGCTGGAGGAGCTACGCTACAATTTGGATCACGGCGAGCAGTCTATCTTGCTGCTAAACCGCCGGGGATATTCCACCATTGTAAAATGCAGCGGCTGTAGTACAGTGGCCGACTGCCCCCACTGTTCGGTGGCCCTCACCTACCACAGCGCAAACGACCGCATTCTCTGCCACTACTGCGGCTATCTTGAGGAAAAGCCTCAAAGCTGTTCTCACTGTGGCAGTTCTCTTATCCGCTATGCCGGGGCAGGTACCCAAAAGGTGGCGGAGGAATTGTCCTCTATCTTTCCCGAAGCCAGAATCCTTCGGATAGATACCGACACCACCATGAAAAAGTTTTCCCACGAAAATTTGTTTGGCGCTTTTGCCAACCGGGAATATGATATAATGATAGGGACCCAGATGGTGGCAAAGGGGTTAAACTTTCCCGGTGTAACCTTGGTGGGTGTGCTCAGCGCCGACCAATCCCTGTATAGCGGCGATTTTCGCAGCTTTGAGCGTTCCTTTTCCCTGCTCACCCAGGTGGTGGGGCGCAGCGGACGGGGCCAGCAGCGGGGCAGGGCATTGGTGCAGACCTATTCCCCAGAAAACCCCATTATCCAGCTGGCGGCAATGCAGGATTACCCCCGCTTTTATAGCGAAGAGATACTTAGCCGCCGCCTGCATCTCTATCCCCCTTACTGCACCATGGTCGGGATTGGGTTTGTGGGAGAGCACCAAACTGCTGTTTGCCAGGGCGCCCGCCAATTTTTGCAACAGTTTACCACCCTTGCAGCACAGCAGTACCCCAAGCTGCCGGTACGGCTAATGGGCCCCATTCCCGCAGACATTGCCAAGGCAGCGGGAAAATACCGGTATAAGCTGCTGTTGAAATGTAAAAACACCAAGGAGACCCGAGCCCTTTTGGGGCAGGTTCTCAGCTGGTTTTTAAGAGAAAACAAACAGGTGCACGCCTTTGTGGATATGTATTACGACAGGCTGTAGCTGTATTTCAGGAAATGGAGAGTTGGTTTATGGCGAAACGCATAATTATTAAAGGAGATGACCCCACTCTGCGGAAAAAAAGCCGCCCGGTCACTGTATTTGACCACCGGCTTCATCAGCTTTTGGACGATATGTACGAAACCATGCTGGAAGCCAACGGTGTTGGCCTTGCGGCAGTTCAGGTGGGAATTCTGCGCCGGGTTTGCATAATTGATGTGGGAGAAGGCCGTATTGAGCTCATCAACCCGGTAATAACCAAAACCTCCGAGGAGGTAATGGAAGAAACCGAAGGCTGCCTGAGCTTTCCCGGAGAATCGGGCATTGTTGCAAGACCTTACATTGTGACTGTGCAGGCACAGGATCGCCGCGGAGATCTCATCACCGTAACCGGAGAAGAGCTGCTTGCCAGAGCCCTTTGCCATGAGCTGGATCATATGGACGGGGTTGTGTTTAAAGATTTGGCCAGCGAAATGCTGGAAGATGAAGACGAAGAATAGTCCTAACCCTTATCTGCTGTGTATGGGACAGCTGGCCATCAAGACAACCGGCATCCAGCCCCTGCACAGCAGCACCTCGCCAAAAATCTATCTGTTTGGAGGCGTTTTATGCGTATAGTATTTATGGGTACGCCGGATTTTGCAGTACCCTGCTTGGATGCACTGCTCAGGGACGGCTACGATGTAGCTGCCGTTTTCTGCCAACCGGACAAGCCAAAGGGCCGAGGCTATCATCTAATTGCCCCACCAGTGAAAGAGCTTGCAGTTGCCAAAGGCATCCCGGTTTACCAGCCTGTATCTCTGCGGGATGAAACCACCCTGCAAATTCTTCAGGATATTGGGCCTGATCTGATTGTGGTGGTGGCATACGGCAAAATTTTGCCCAAATCTATTTTGGATCTGCCCCCCTTGGGCTGCATTAACGTCCATGGATCCCTGCTGCCCAAGCTTCGGGGTGCAGCACCGATTCAGTGGAGTGTCATCAACGGCGACCCCACCACAGGCATCACCATCATGTATCTTGCCGAAGGTATGGATACCGGGGATATGATTTTAAAAGAAGAGCTGGACATTGATCCCCAAGAAACCACCGGAGAGCTGTTTGTGCGGATGAGCCAGCTTGGTGCTGGGTGCCTTTCCAAAGCGGTTGCCCTGTTGGAGAGAGGCGAAGTAACCCCCACAAAACAGGACGAAAGTATGGCCACCTATGCCCCCATGCTGGACAAAACCATGGGCAATCTGGACTTTTCAAAAACTGCATCCCAGATTGTAAACCTTGTCAGAGGGCTCAATCCATCCCCCTGCGCCTATACCTACTTAAACGGCAAACGCCTAAAGGTACTTAAGGCCATGGTAGCGGAAGGCTTTGGTGGATCTGATGGCCAGATTTTAGATACCAAGCGCTTTATTGTGGGCTGTGGGGGTGGCCAACAGGCTGTGGAGCTTGTAAGTGTTCAGCCGGAAGGTAAAAAGCCCATGGACGGGGCTGCTTTTATCTGTGGCCGCCCGCTTACCGGGAAAGAAATGTTAACATCCGGGTAACAGTAATTCCAATAAATTGGGGTACAATAATGGATATTGTTATATATGGGAGGAATGGATATGTATTATCCCTATTACTACTACAATTTCCAGTCTCTGATCTACATTATCCCCGTTTTGATTCTGGCCATGTGGGCACAGGCGCGGGTCAGCTCCACCTACAACAAATACGCCGCTGTGACCAATAGCCGAGGCTACACCGGCGCACAGGCAGCGCGAACCATTCTGGATCAAAATGGGCTGCAGCATATTTCTGTGGAACAGGTGCAAGGCCATCTTACCGATCATTACGATCCCCGCTCCAATGTGATACGCCTGTCCAAAGATGTATACAATTCCCCCTCTATCTCAGCGGTGGGCATTGCTGCCCATGAATGTGGACATGCCATACAAAATGCGGTAAAATATGGGCCTATGCAGCTGCGCAGCGCCATTATTCCCATTACCAACCTTGGCTCTAAGATGGCAATTCCCCTATTGCTCTTTGGCTTTTTGTTTAATATGAGCTCCCTTATCTGGGTAGGCATCATCGGCTACAGCCTTATGGCGCTGTTTCAGCTGATTACCCTACCGGTAGAATACAACGCCAGCTCTCGGGCGCTGGCCACCATCCAGCAAAACTATTTGCTGGACGACCGAGAACTTTTAGGGGCTAAAAAGGTTTTGTCTGCCGCCGCCCTCACCTATGTGGCAGCACTGGCATCTTCTTTGGCCCAAATTTTGCGGCTGCTGACCATATTCGGCGGACGCCGCAATCAAAATTAGCCACCGAAAGGAATGACCCCATGGAAAAACCCAACCCGCGGCTGGTGGTAGCCAAAGCCCTTTGTAAAATGGAAAAGGACAAGGCCTGGTCCAATCTGGTTTTGGATCAGGCTTTGCAGGAACATAAGCTAGGCAGCCGAGACAGCGCATTTGCAGGTGCGCTGTTTTATGGCGTTCTGGAGCGTATGCTTACCTTGGACGCCTGTATTGCACCCCACTGCAGTGTAAAGCTGCGCAAGCTCTCTTTACCGGTGCTCACCGCACTGCGTATGGGGGTTTACCAGCTTTTGTACATGGACAGTGTGCCGGATTCTGCAGCGGTAAGCCAAAGCGTGGCTATGGCAAAAGCTATGAAGCAACATAAATCCACCGGGCTGGTGAATGCGGTGCTGCGCTCCTTTTTGCGTTCGGAAAAAGCCATTCCTCTGCCACAAACTCCTTTGGAGCGCCTAAGCGTAGAGTATTCTTGCCCTGCCCCGTTAATTGCCCTATGGCAGCAGGCATATGGGGAGGAAACCACCCTGGCCCTACTGGTCCGCAGCCTGGAGCCGCCCCCTTTGTATATACGGGTAAACACCACCCAAATCACCCCCCAACAGCTGATAGAGCAGCTGGAAGCCCTAGAGATTCGTGCCACTGCCGAACCGGATCTGCCAAACTGTCTGCGGCTGCAAAAGATTGGCACTGTAGCCCATCTGCCCGCCTTTCGGCAGGGGCTGTTTCACGTTCAGGACAAAGCCTCCCAGCTGTGTGTTATGGCCTTGGGGGCCCAACCGGGTATGCGGGTTTTGGATGCCTGTGCCGCCCCTGGTGGCAAAGCCTTTACCACTGCCCAAACCATGGAAAACCAGGGAGAGCTGGTGGCTGTGGATCTTTATCCCCAGCGGGTGGCGCTCATGGAGCGCCGGGCCAAGGAAATGGGGGTTAGCTGTATTCGCACTATGGTGGCGGATATGGCCTCACCTCAGCCAGAGCTGGGCTTGTTCCAGCGGGTGCTGTGCGATGTGCCCTGTTCCGGCCTGGGGGTTATAGGACGAAAGCCAGAGATTAAGTACAAGCCCTTAGAGGAATTTGCAGAGTTTCCCAACATCCAGTATAAAATACTGGAAAACACCGCACAATATTGTCAGGTGGGTGGGCTGCTGCTATACTCCACCTGCACCTTAAACCCCGCAGAAAACACCGGCGTAGTAGAGCGCTTTTTAAAAGAGCACTCAGAGTTCGCTCCAGAACCTTTGCCCAAAGCCTTGGGAGAAGGCTGGAACCGAACCTTTTTAACCCAACAGGACACCGATGGCTTTTTTATAGCTCTGTTAAAACGAACCAACTAAATCTCCGTAATTTTGCGGTTTTCCGCAAAAACTCCACCCAAAACCAAAAAGGAGCAGCTTTTGTGGATAAACTGGATCTAAAATCTCTTTCTTACCCCGCCTTGGCCGACTTTGTGCAGCAGTTGGGCCAGCCTGGATACCGGGCTAAACAAATTTTCCGTTGGCTCCACCAAAAACAAGTACAGGAATTTGACCAAATGAGCGACCTTTCCCTCCCGCTGCGCACACAGCTTTCGGAAAGAAGCTACATAAATTCCATAAAAATCAAAAAAAAGCTTGTGTCTAAGGTGGATGGTACGGTAAAATACCTGTATGAGCTTTCTGACGGCAACTGTATTGAAACAGTGCTGATGCAGTATCGCCATGGCTATAGCCTGTGTATCTCCACCCAGGTGGGATGCCGCATGGGTTGTAAGTTCTGTGCCTCCACCCTGGCGGGGCTCACCCGCAATCTCACCGCCGGCGAAATGCTGGATCAGGTGTACATGTCCGGCAAGGATATGGGGGTAAAGATAGGCAGCATCGTGCTTATGGGCATTGGGGAACCCTTGGACAACCTGGACAATGTTCTGGATTTTCTGGGCAACCTCTCCAGCCCTGATGGGCTGCAGCTAAGCCTGCGCCATGTATCCCTTTCCACCTGTGGGCTGGTGGACAAGATCCGCCTGCTGGCAGAAAAAAAGCTGCCGCTGACCTTGTCCATCTCGCTTCATGCACCAAACGATGCCATCCGCGGACAAACCATGCCGGTGAACAACCGCTGGCCCGTGGAGGAGTTGCTGGGTGCTTGCCGGGAGTATTTTCAAAAAACCGGCCGGCGCATTAGCTATGAATATGCCTTGATCCAAGGGGTAAACGACGCAACCTACCACGCCGGAGAACTGGCAACCAAGCTAAAAGGGCACCCGTGTCATGTAAACCTGATTCCGGTAAACACTGTAGCAGAAACCGGGTATTGCCGCAGCAGCGGTGACAGGGTGGAGAAGTTTAAAGATGTGCTGGAAGGCCACGGAATTACCGTAACTGTCCGGCGGGAGCTGGGCACGGACATCAGCGCCGCTTGCGGCCAGCTGCGCAAGGACTCTTTAACACCAATGACATAACCAAGAGACAGTTTGGATATACAGTTTGGATACCACATTTCATCCAAGGGGGTCACCGGGTTTGACGAGGTTTTATGGGGGAACCGATATTGGTCTGGTGCGAGAAAGCAACCAGGATCGATACGAATATGCGGTGTTGTCGGATAACCTTGCCTTCGCCATATTGTGCGATGGTATGGGGGGCTATACAGGTGGAAGCATAGCCAGCGAAACCGCCACCAACTTTATTGCCCAGATGTTGCGGCGGGATTTGTCCGAAGATTTAAATGAATTTTCACTGCGCAGCGTAATGGATTCGGCTGTGGCCGGTGCCAATGCCCTGGTGCATGAGGCGGCCCAAAAGGATCCGGAGCTTGCCAGCATGGGCACCACCTTGGTGATTGCAGTCTTTTTACACAATACGTTGTATATCAGCTATGTTGGCGACAGCAGAGCCTATCTTCTGTCCCATAACCACGAACACCAACTAACCAAAGACCACACAGTGGTGCAGATGCTGGTGGATTTGGGCGAAATTTCTCAGGAGGATGCCCTTTCCCACCCCAAGCGCCATTATATTACCCGCGCTATTGGTGTGGGCGCTTCGGTAGAGGCGGATTTTGTAGTGCACTCTCTTGCGCCGGAGGATTTGGTGCTGCTTTGCAGCGATGGGCTGTACAACTACTTGTCCCCCGGCACCTTTCATCAACTTGCTTCTGCTTGTGTGCAGGCACAAAGTGTGAAGCAGCTGATTGATCTGGCCAAAGACGGTGGCGGAACCGACAATATAACTGTGGTAGTGGCGCATAATCAACAGTCATCTGGAGGAAATAGCGCGAATGGATAAATACATTGGCAAGCGGCTGGAGGGCCGGTATGAAATACAGGCGCTGATAGGGTCGGGTGGAATGGCCAATGTATACAAAGCCTATGACATCATCGACCAGCGCACCGTTGCGGTCAAAATTCTGCGGGACGAGTACCTCGATAA
>CAYNCW010000086.1:0-9338 GCA_964395635.1 uncultured Oscillospiraceae bacterium | reverse complement strand
ATCGGTAAAGAGCCTACCCAGCGCCCTCGTGGACCTTTTAAGGTGGGGGTAGATTTGGGCACAGCCAATATCTGTATCGCCGTTTTGGATCAAGAAAACTGCCCCATTACCGGAGAAATAGTTGCAGCGAAGGTTGTGCGGGATGGTTTGGTAATGGATTATATGGGTGCTGTGCAGATTGTTCGCCAGATGAAGGCGCGGATAGAAGAACGGCTGGGAACCAAGCTTACCACTGCATCGGCGGCTATCCCTCCTGGAACGGTGGGAAAAAATGCGTCGGCGGTGGTCAATGTTGTGCAGGCAGCGGATATGGACATTGTTCACCTGATTGACGAGCCTACAGCAGCGGCTCAGGCACTGGGCATCACCGATGGAGCGGTGGTGGATGTGGGGGGCGGCACAACCGGTATCAGCATACTACAGGACGGAAAAGTAATAGCAGTTTGCGATGAGCCCACCGGGGGAACACACATGACCCTGGTGCTGGCAGGTAACTACAAGATTTCAACAGAGGAAGCAGAGCAGATCAAGTTGGATCAAACAAAACATAGAGATATCTTTCCCATCATCCGGCCGGTGGCGGAGAGAATGGGTACCATTGTCGCCAACTTTTTACGCAATTATGATGTAGAAACTGTCTTTGTAGTTGGAGGCGCGGCCAGCTTTGATGGATTTGAACAGGTAATTGCCAAAGAGTGCAATAAAAGCGTATATAAGCCCTGTCACAGCTTGTTGGTAACCCCTTTGGGAATCGCAATGTTTGGCAGTGCATAAGGAGAACCATATACCCCAAACACCCAAATGGATAGACAACAGTGTTGCCCCCAATTGGGTGATGGTATATACTATTGGGCATATGTCCTTTAAATTGAGTGTAAAGCAGGTGTTCATTTGACTCGTGCAGAATTGGTTGCCATAGTGACCGACACAGTTAAGCAAATGCTTGCAGTCTATCGGCTTCGGGTTTTTGCCTATGCGTTTATTCCGGAAAATCAGCAGAGTGTGCTGGCTGCTGCAAAAACCATAAACGGTTGTGCAGAACTTTTTGTGCAGGATAGCGTCCAGTGTGATGTTATGGTTCTGGACTGTATCCCTGCCCAGTATCTTGCTGAGCTGGCACTGGGGCTGGAGCAGTCCCCTATTGCCAATCAGCTGCAAGCAATGGTGCGGGAAGGAAAGAAAGTATTTGTTTTAAATTCTAATCATAGGGTATTTCCCCATGCACCAGCAGCATATGGCGCACTGTGTGAGACCTATTTGCAGATGCTGGAAAGCTATGGATATGTATTTTTAGATACGGGGACAACGCCATCTACAATAGCTCCACTTCAGGCAGTCAAAAACACAGAAAACCGCAAGCCATATACCGGCAATGTTCTGTCAAGAAAAGAACTGCTGGAAAACGCCGTAAACGGCAAGCTTTTTATAGGCGCCAAGGTTGTGGTTACCCCCTTGGCAGCAGAAACCGCATCGAAACATAAAATCAGTATCGTTCGCAGCAAAGGGGGCTAAACAATGATTATCGGTCTGGTAAAGGGAATGGTGGTATCTACCCAAAAAGACAGCCGTTTGGTTGGAAGCAAGCTGCTGATTGTGCAGAGAATCGATTCCGATGGCAATGTGGTGGGAAACGATGAAGTTGCAATTGATGTTTTAAGCGCCGGAGTAGGGGAAAGGGTTCTCTTATGTTCCGGCAGCTCGGCTAAGCAGCTGATGGAAAACGCCACAGCCCCGGTGGATCTAGCGATAGTTGGCATCATCGATACTATGGAAAAGAGTATGTAGCGAGGAGGCTTCCGGTGTGAATATTTATACCAAAACCGGCGACAAAGGTGAAACCTCCCTGTATGGCGGAACCAGAGTGCCAAAGGATAGCCTGCGGGTGGATTGTTATGGCACTGTGGACGAAGCCAATAGCCTTTTGGGGCTGTTGTATGCCACAGTGCAGTTTGGGGGCATTAAGGAGCAGGTGCGCACCATCCAGCAAAAGCTGTTTATCCTGGCCGCACAGCTGGCCTCCGATGAGGAAGGCCAAAAACGGTTGCCCCAAAGAATAGAAAAAGCGGATATCGCTTATCTGGAATCCATCATTGATGCCTATACCGCTGAATTTGGGAAGATGCGTCACTTTACCATTCCCGGTGAGACCCCTGGATCTGCGCTGTTTCATGTTGCCCGCACTGTGGTGCGCAGGTGTGAACGACAGGTAACCAGCCTTGCCAGAGAAGAGTTTGTGTGCGCATATGTGATGCGGTATCTAAACCGGTTATCGGATACGCTGTATGTGCTGGCCAAACGAGAGGTGTTCGAGTCCTTTGTGCAGCGTGTTGTAGAAAGAGTGCATGCTGCGACCCAGACCCAAGCCCCCGGTTTTTGGAGCCATTCGCTTTGCGAGCACATATATCGGGCTGCAGGTGCCCAGAGCATCGCCTGTGATGTACCCATCTGCTTATCAATAGTGGATGAGGGGGGCAATCTTGTATATTTTCAGCGACAACCTGGGGCTCTGTTGACAAGTGTTGGCATATCCCAGAAAAAAGCCTATACTGCAGTTGCGGTGAATATGACCACCCGCCAGTTGGGCGAAGTTTCTCAGCCGGGAGACAGCCTGTTTGGCATCAACACAGCGGACAGGGATCTGGTTATTTTCGGGGGTGGTTTTCCCCTTAGATACGACGGTGGGCTAGTGGGCGGGCTGGGTATCAGCGGTGGCAGTGTGGAACAGGATGAACAAATTGGCAAAGCAGCGGTAGCGGCTTTTCATGCCATGGCCCAGCAATGGGATTAAGAGAGACACCAATTTTACTTTTAAGCTCTAAGGTGAACCCAATACCCATGGAGAGGAGTAACAGAATGAATCAAATGGACAGTATTGTAAAGGTAGTGGCCAAGGAGGTTCTGGCTAAGCTGCAGCAGCAAGAGAGCTGTTTACAGGCGGATATTGGCGTGTTTCCGGATATGGATTTGGCAGTGGAGGCATGTTGCCGCGCACAAAAGGAGCTTGTAAAGCTCAGTATGGAGCGGCGAGGGGCCATTATTGAGGCCATTCGCAAGACTGCCTGTGACCATGCCGAAGAAATGTCCATTATGGCGGTGGAAGAGAGCAAAATGGGCAATGTAGCCCATAAGATACTAAAAAACCAGTTGGCTGCCACCAAAACCCCCGGCCTTGAAAATCTGCGTGCAGAGGCTATGACAGGGGATGATGGGCTTACTTTGGTGGAGCTTTCGCCTTACGGCGTTATAGGTGCCATTACCCCCACCACCAACCCCACCGAAACGGTCATCTGTAATGCCATTGGAATGATTGCTGCCGGCAACGGTGTGGTGTTCTCCCCTCATCCCACAGCAAAAGAAACCTCTTTGCGTATGATTCGGCTGCTTTCCAAGGCTATTGTAGAGGCTGGTGGCCCCGCCAATATCATCACATCAGTATCCGACCCAACCATAGAACAGGCCAACAAGATGATGGCACACCCCAAGGTAAACATGCTGGTGGCCACTGGCGGCCCGGGGGTTGTGCAGGCTGTCCTCTCCTCTGGCAAAAAGGCTATCGGTGCCGGTGCAGGCAATCCTCCTGCATTGGTGGATGAAACAGCAGAGATTGAGCAAGCCGCACGGGATATAATCCTTGGCTGTAGTTTTGACAACAACCTCCCCTGTATTGCAGAAAAAGAGGTTATTGTGGTAGAACAGGTGGCGGATTACCTTGTGTTCTGCATGAAGGGTAACGGCGCGTATTTTGTTGATTCCCCCACTCTTCAAAAGCTGGAAGAACTTATTATTGTAAACGGAAATGTAAACAAGGCAATGATAGGAAAATCCGCCCAATATCTTTTGGAGCAGGTTGGGGTTGACTGTGACGATACTGTAAAGGTACTCTGTATGGAGGTTTCGCTGGAACATCCCTTTGTGCAGCATGAGCTTATGATGCCGGTGCTGCCGGTGGTGCGTGTGCCGGATTTTGCTGCCGCAGTAGAAGCAGCGGTGGAAGTAGAGCACGGGTTTAGACATACAGCAATTATGCACAGCAAAAACGTAGACCACCTAACCACCTTTGCAAGAGCGATTCAAACCACCATATTTGTAAAAAATGGCCCTTCTTATGCAGGAATTGGGGTTGGTGGCGAGGGGTATACAACCTTTACCATAGCGGGCCCCACCGGAGAAGGCCTTACATCCGCAAAAGACTTTACCCGCAAGCGCAGATGTGTGCTGGTGGATGGCTTTTATATTCGTTAATCCATAGTTACGGAAGTGAAATACATGCATAGATTTATGGTAAGACCGGAAGTATTTTATGCGGACGGAGCGCTGCACTGTTTAAACATGCCGGATATCAACCGGGTGCTGCTGATTATCGATCCCTTTTTGAAGCAGGGTGGGGCAGGCGATTTGGTGGAGGGGGTATTTCCTCCCAGCACCGAGTTTTTGTACTACACCAACATTCGCCCGGATCCCTCCATAGAGCTACTGGGGGATGGCGTACGGGAGGCGCTGGATTGTAAGCCGGATTTGATAGTTGCTTTGGGGGGCGGTTCCACTATAGACGCAGCCAAAGCAATTGTCTATTTGTATAACACCATTCGATCTTCACAAGAGCCCGGATTTGCCCGGACAAAGTTTGCCATTATCCCCACCACCAGCGGCACCGGTTCAGAGGTTACCAATGTATCGGTAATTACGGTGGATGGACGCAAGCTGGTGCTGGTGAACGATGCTTTTTTGCCAGACATGGCAGTGATTGACGTGACCTTTACAAAATCCCTTCCATTGCCTGTGTTGGCGGATACATCTATTGATGCATTAACCCACGCTATTGAAGCCTATTTATCCAAAAACAACAGCGACTGCACCGATGCTCTTGCGGAAAAGGCAATTCAGCTAATATTTACCTATTTGCCCCAGATTTTCACCCAGGGAGATTCTTTAGAAGCCAGACAACGCTTGCACAATGCATCCTGTATTGCAGGTATGGCCTTTACCAATGCGTCTCTTGGCATTAACCACAGCATGGCCCACGCGGTAGGGGCTATGTTCCATATTCCTCACGGCAAAGCCAACGCTGTATTTTTGCCGGTTACCATTGGATACAATGCCCAGGTGGAGTATGTGCAGGAGAAGCTGGAAGCCCTGTGTAGAATTTTGGGTTTGCCGGCCTCGGGTAAGGCTGCCTGCAAGTATGCCATTGTTTCGGCAATAGAGCAATTGCTGCGAACCTGCAATATGCCGGTTTCGGTGAGTGAGCTTTCCATTGATATGGCCGAGTATCAAGGGGCAGTTCCCAAGATGGCTCAGCTGGCACTGGAGGATCGGTGCACCCCCACCAATGCAAAAGCCGTGAGCCAGAGCGACCTGGAACGGCTATTTCGCAACGTTTAGGAGAGATCTGTTATGAGCCTTTTAGACGCAATCAAACAAGCTGGCATTGTAGGTGCCGGCGGTGCGGGGTTTCCCACACACATCAAACTGGGTTGCCGGGTGGAATATCTACTGGTAAACGCAGTGGAATGCGAACCTTTGCTACATACCGATAAGTATATTTTAAAAACCTATCCCACCGAAGTTGTCAAAGCTATGGATGCGGTAGGTGATCTTATTGGCGCGGAAAACCTATTTATCGCCATCAAGGACGTGAATACAAAGGAAATTGAGTCCATGCAGCAGGCACTGCAAAGGTGTGGCAGCAGGGCAAAGATTTTCCCTATGAAGAACTATTATCCTGCCGGGGACGAGCAGATGGTGGTATATGATGTCACTGGTAGAGTGGTTCCACCTGGTGGTTTGCCCCTGGATGTGGGGGCGGTTGTTTCCAATGTGGCCACCATGCTAAATATCTACGACGCCATGCAAGATAAACCGGTGACCGAGAAGTTCTTGACAGTAGCGGGTCAGGTGGCAAAACCGGCGGTGCTGCAGGTGCCGGTTGGCATATCCTTCCGGGAATGTATAGAAGCTTGTGGTGGGGCATTGCCCAGCAGGTTCAAGGTTGTCAACGGCGGGCCCATGATGGGCCAGGTTTCGGATGGCAGCGAGTTAGACCGGTTATATGTCACCAAAACAACCTCCGGCATCCTGATTATTCCAGAGGATAGCAACTTTGTGTCCCGGCTTAAGGATACCCCTATCCAGAAGATTCTCAACCGGGCAAAGTCCGCCTGTATTCAGTGCTCTTTTTGCACCGATCTGTGTCCCAGGCAGCTTATCGGACATCAGCTGCGGCCTCATCGGGTTATGCGCCAGATGGCGATTCTGGACTTTGATGCCCCTATTGTTCCCAATGAGATTATGGAGGAAGCACTGGCCTGTTGTGACTGCGGTGTTTGTGAAACCTATGCATGCCCTATGGGGCTGTCTCCCCGACAGGTGAACAAATATGTAAAAGGTATGTTGGCAGGCAAACGCCCAAACCGGGAAAACAGCAGCTGCAAACCCCATGTCATGCGGGAACATCGGAAAATTGCGCCCAAACAGATTATGTCCAGAATGGGACTTGTAGGGCTGTATGACAACACTGTAACAGCGTTCCACCAGCTGCAAACCTCGGTGGTGCGCATTCCGGTGAAGCAGCACATTGGGGTACCGGCAGAACCGGTAGTGGAAGTAAATGCCCAGGTTACCAAGGGTCAGCTGATTGCCCGGGGCGTGGAGGGAAAACCCAGCGCGAATATCCACGCAAGCATTAGCGGAACGGTGACAGAAATCGGTTCGGTAATCACCATTCAGGGAGGTGCGAAATAGTGGATACAATCGGTTTTATTGAACTTTCCAGCATAGCCAGCGGTATAGAAGTGGCCGATGCTATGTTAAAATCCGCCCAGGTACAGCTTGTTTTTGCAAAGGCTTCCTGCCCGGGAAAATACTATATTCTCATAAGCGGTTTTGTGTCCAGTGTAGAAAATGCAGTGCGCCAGGGTGTATCCATTGGCACCGGTTTTGTGATTACCTCCTTAGTAATACCCCGCATACATCCACAGGTGATTAAGGCCATCAACATGTCTGGGATGCCGGAGCGCATTTCTGCTATTGGCGTTGCAGAATTTTACTCGGTGGCATCGGCACTGATGGCAGCAGATGCTGCGGTGAAGGCTGCAAATGTAGAGCTTATTGATGTGCGCCTTGGCACCGGCATTGGCGGCAAAAGCTTTATTGTGCTGACTGGGGACACAGCCTCTGTAACCAGTGCTATTGATACAGCAGCACTCAGCCAAAAAGAGAGTGGTATGCTGGTGAAGCAAACGGTCATACCCAATCCCAGCAAAGCCATTATATCCAGCCTTATATAGCCATATAAACTTGTATAAACCAAAAACAAACATAAAGGGTGGTTTTGTATGAAAAGCATTTTATTTCCAGGAAAGTTTCTTTTAGGCAAAGGTATTTTAAATTCCTTTGGTACCTATGCCAATGCTTTGGGCAAGAAGTTTCTTGTTATTGCAAGCAAATCGGTTACTGCAATGGCACAGGAAAAAATAACCCAGAGCTTTGAGGGAACAGAGATGACCGCCGAATTTGTATTGTTTGGCGGGGAGTGCTCTCATAAGGAAATCCAGCGGCTTGTCACTATGGGACAGGACAAAAGCTGTGATTGTGTGGTGGGTATCGGCGGCGGAAAGCTGCTGGATGCTGCCAAGGCAGTAGCCTATTATTTAAAGAAACCTGTAGTGGTGATTCCTACAATCGCGGCAACCGACGCTCCCTGTTCCGCATTGTCGGTTGTGTATACCGAGGATAGTGTATTTGAAGAGTATCTGTGGTTGCCAGGTAACCCAGATATTGTAATGGTGGATTCTGAGATTGTCTGCAAAGCTCCGGCCCGGTACTTGGTAGCGGGTATGGGGGATGCGTTGGCTACCTATTTTGAGGCCCGTGCAGTAAGAAGCTCCGATTCCAACACCTGTGCGGTGGCAGCTCTTGGCAAACAAACCCTTTCGGCGTTTGCCCTAGCTGAGTTATGCTACAAAACACTGTTGGCAGACGGACTCAAGGCAAAGCTTTCGGTAGAAGCAGGTGCCATTACCCGCTCGCTGGAAAACATTATTGAAGCCAATATTCTCCTTTCTGGAATTGGCTTTGAATCCGGCGGTTTGGCAGCGGCACATTCTATTCACAATGGTCTTACTGTTCTTCCCCAGACCCATGAAGCCTATCATGGCGAAAAGGTTGCCTTTGGTGTTTTAACCCAGCTGCTGATGGAAAACGCCCCCATGGAGGAAATCAACACTGTGCTTACATTCTGCACCTCCATTGGATTGCCGGTAACATTAAAAGAAATAGGCCTTGCCAATGTATCTGATGAGGATTTATACAAGGTTGCACAAGCCTCTGCTGTGGAAGGGGAGACCATTCACGGCGAGCCCTTTGAGGTGACAGCAGATACTGTATTTGCGGCAATTAAGGCCGCCAATGCTGTTGGCGAAGGGTTTTTAAAGGCGATGTAATAGTTCATACCCCCAATGCGTCAACCGCAAAGCATATAATTTGCACTTTCGGTTGATGTTTAAAACCAGCCTTGCTTCTGAATTAGGAAGCAGGGCTGGTTTTGCGTAAAAAATAGTAGGAACGGTGTTTACACCATTCCTACTATTATCAATATGGTTTACTAGGGGGAGCATACTAGAGGTTGTCTTCGGTACCTTCCAGCTTTTCGCTCACCAGATAGGTGAAGGTCATAAGGCTATCGTCCAAATGCACGTTTTCCACCACAATTTCGTCCTTATACTGGATAGACAAATCCAAGTGGGTGAAGTTCCAGAAGCCCTTGATTCCCCATTGTACAAGCTTATCCGCCACTTCTGCGGCTGCTTCTTGAGGTACACACAAGATAGCTGCCACCGGCTTGTTGTTGCGGCAGAACTGCTCCAGTTCAGATACATCCTGGATTACCCAATTACGTACCTTTTTCCCTATAACAGAAGGGCTGACATCAAAAACACCAATCAACTTAAAGCCGTGTTGTTCAAAAGCCAGATGGTTGGTTAGCGCCAGACCAAGATTACCTGCACCAATCAAAACTGCGGGGAAGCTTTTGTCTACACTTAGAATTTTTCCGATTTCGCGGTGCAATACCGCTATATTATACCCATATCCTTGTTGGCCAAAGCCGCCAAAACAGTTGAGATCCTGGCGGATTTGCGAGGCGGTAAATCCAATGATTTCGGCGAACTCCCGTGAAGAAATCCGCTCAGCACCGCTGGCCATCAGTTCACCCAAGCATCGGTAATACCGAGGAAGACGCCTGGTAACCGACATGGAAACGCCGGGATATTTTGCCATCCAAAAAAGCCTCCATTCGCTAATGCATTATTCTAAATATTTTACATGATACAGCTGAAATT
>CAYNCW010000085.1:0-9352 GCA_964395635.1 uncultured Oscillospiraceae bacterium | reverse complement strand
AAGCTGAAACTGCCCCTCCACGATGACGCTCAGGCCATTGATGCTCTTGCGGGTAGTGTCTCAAATTTTGTGTAAAGTCCAAAATCAGGCAAACATCAGGAATCAGAATTTGACAGTCACTCTGTCGCCAAAATAAATCATCAAATGCTCGAGGATGGTAGGCCAGTCCCGAATCGGCATTGTCCACGTTGCAGTGATATTCATTGTTGCAAGGTACAGTATTTTCATCAGTGCATCGTCTGAAACAAAGGCACTTTTGGTTTTGGTTACTTTTCTCAGCTGCCGGTTGAAGTTTTCAATGGCATTGGTGGTGTAAATCAGCGTTCGGATTTCCGATGGATATTTGAACATCGTGGAAAGTTCCGGCCAGTTGACACGCCAGCTTTTCACGCCCAGCGCGTATTTTGCGCCCCATTTTGCCTCCAATTCATCCAGCGCCGCTAAAGCGCTTTCCTCTGTTGCTGCCTTGTAAATCGGCTTCAAATCGGCGGTAAAGGCCTTGATATCCTTGTAAGAAACATATCGTGTAGACGCCCGAATCTGATGAATTACACAGCGCTGAACCTCAGTTTTGGGATAGGCGGTATGAATGGCTTCCACAAAACCGGACAAGCCGTCCACCGACGCAATCAGGATGTCTTGAACGCCACGGTTTTTAAGGCCGGTCAGCACATTCAGCCAATATTTCGCAGATTCTGTGGCGCCCAGCCAGATACCGAGCACATCCTTTTTCCCCTCAAGGTCGGTACCAATGGCCACATGGGCCGCTTTCTTTGTAACAATGCCAATTTCTCGAACGCTGTAATGCACCGCGTCCAGAATCACCATGGCGTATACGCTCTGCAAGGGGCGTTCCTGCCACTCCCGGATGATGGGCAGCAGCTTGTCGGTTATCTTGCTTACCCGGCTGTCATCTACCTCGATGCCATACATTTCGCGCATAGTGGCCTGGATGTCACGGGTAGATGTCCCCTGCGAGTAAAGAAAGATGACTTTGTCTTCTATCGAAGATACATCGCTTTGATGCTTCTTCACCAGCTGCGGCTCGAACTCGCCCTCACGGTCACGCGGCACTTCGATTTCCAATTCTCCAAGACTGCCCTGCACCGTCTTTTTTGAATATCCGTTCCGGCTGTTACTTGTTTGCTTGTTCTTGTAGTCATATTTTGAGTAGCCAAGCTCTTCGTCCAGTTCGGCATCCAGCGCTGCCTGGATGGTATCGGCTGTCAGCATTTTTACAAACTCATGAACATCCGCCATCGTTTTTACGCCGAACTCTTCCATCATTTCTCGCAGCTTGCTGTTGTCTTTCCGCTCTTTTCTTGCCATGACATAACCTCCAAAATCATGTTTATTCTACCTGACTTTGGAGCCTGTAAATAAAAAGTCAAGTCCTTTTTGAGAAAAAATCGAAATAACCAGCAAAACGAAAAAGAGCGTACAACAAAAAAGCCACCGTGGAACCACGCTAGCGAAAGTAAGGGCTGTCGGCTATGTCATGGGCGGTTCATCAAGTCCGTTCAGATATTCCTTAACGCGGGCATAGTAGATGCGCAGGAACTTGTTAGCCCCAGCAGTCATGTATACAAAGAAGGGCTTGCCCTCGCTGCGTTTTCTGTCAATGAATTGGTAGACCGGCTCGTCAGCAGGCGCTTTCCGCAGCAGAGTAACCATTACCTGGTACAGGCTCTTGCGTATGCCGGAGGAACCCTTGCGCGAGATAGGGTTGCTGCTGCGGTCGTACTTGCCGGATTGTGAGGGCTGTGGGTCAACGCCGGCGTAAGCAATGAGAGCCCCCCGATGGGAGAATCGCCGCACATCCCCAATTTCAGCCATGAGCTGCGGGCCGATAGACTTGCCAACACCATACATTTCCATCACGACGGAATACTCCGGCAACAATTCGGCCAGGCGCTGCATCTCCACCCGGAATATCTCAGCGGTGCGAGAAATGGAGTTAAGTGCTGTGATCGCTTCGTGGATAAGGGTTCTGGTGCTCCTATTTTTGGGCAAGGTGGTGAAGTGTCCCAGAGACTCAATGTAGAGGTCTTCGGCCTTGTACTGACTAAAATTGTAGCCTTTGCGCTTGCACCACTTGCGGTATTTTTCAACGAATACGTCCTCCACCAACAGACAAACGCAATCAGCGTGCCAAAATGTGTAGGCAAAATCCACCCACTTCTCGTGCCCATCAGAACGGACGGGACTGTTAAAGAAGGTGTTTACTCCCGGCCAGGTCATGTCCAGCAGGGCGATGAGGTTGTTTTTCAGCCCAGTTTTCATCTTAGTGTACAACGCAAGCTGCCGGGACGCATTTTTCAGTTGCTGCCTTACCGCTTCCATAGGGGTATATTCCCGCAGAGCGGCCCAGTTGTCAAGCCCGAACTTCGCAATTTTCAAGGCGTCCTTTTTGTCTGTCTTTACCCGCCGAAGAGAATTGTTCCCGAAGTCATGGATTAGGCCGGGATTTACCACGCTGACAAACACCCCTATTTCATGGAGCACTTGGGCCACCGGCTCATAGTAGCGGCCTGTGCTCTCCATGATGGCTCTGGTCTCGCCTTCCATTCCTTTTAACTTGTATGCGAGCGATTCCAATGCCCCATAGTCGTGTTCCACCTCAAAAGGCTCTTTCACCACTTCTCCCAAGGGCCGCAGGACGGCGACCATGCACTTGCCCTTGGAAATGTCGATACCAACTGCGTTCATGTACATCCTCCCATCGATTGTTTTTGCAATGGCATCCACCATTTTCTCATTGCCGATTCAATCTCCTGTGATTACACGAACGCGCCTAAAGACGGTTCTACCTGTATCAATCGAACGCTGCGAATGAGCGGATGGCTGACTGGCTCCAATACGGACGTGGTTAGTCCAAGGTCAAACTGTCAGGCCGATTGCCCACTCATTCTACAGCTTTGGCAACGAGACGGAAAAGAGCACGGCTGGCTACCGTGCCCTTGACCGCTAATTATTATTGTAGGAGGTTTACACAATCTTTTACGCGCTACCCTCTTGCGCATATCGGTTTTCCCGCAGGCCAGATAGACACGTTTGCCGGTAAAGCTCAGCATAGCCTGGCCAGCTCCCGCACCAGTCGCGCCAGTTGCTCTGGCGGGTACGTCGCATCCGCGCTTAAACACACACCGCTCACTTCTATTCGCACTTGTCCCGCTGCCAAAGCCTCTTTCAACCCCAGTGCCGACTCTTGTGCTTCCACCACACTCACCTGCGTGAACTCGAAACCCTTGCTCAGCCCAGCCTGCGCTCCTTCATTTGGAATGCATGGCAAATGCTCACTTACCGTCTGGCGCAATTTTCGTTGCCAGTAAAAATATTGCTGCTGCTTTACCCCTCTCAATTCGCACCACTGACGTATGTTTAGCCCGCTGCTCTTTTGCTCACCCAGCTTTTCCGCCCACTGCGCCAACCTGTACTTGCTTGCCATTTCTCGTGTTGTCATTGTTCATCTCCATGCTTTGCTTTGGTTGAAAAACTATGCATACTTTTTCAACCGCATGGCTCTATTCTCTTACTGATAGCATCTGTTGTACAGGGACACTTTTATTTGCCGCATACGACAGTACCGTAAGATTTATGATACAGATATTCCTTGTTTGAGTATTTGCATGTCACACATTGGACGGTGTTAATGCTCGTTTTTTCACCAATACAAGTGATCCGCAGTATAGGAACCCCTCCACACAGGCATATCCGCCACACGGAAGCACCGCCACGAATACTGATACCGCGATATCGCCGCTGTCAACTTTGCTCCGCAAACTCATCGTCTGCCCGGCCCAATTCACCTCCATCTTCTCGCCCGGCTTGTGTATCGTGGCTTTTGTTCGCCCGGCCTAGTCCCGGTAATGCAGGCAGAACAGGGTGCATATGTACGGCGCCTCTCCGGCTAGGCAGCATCACTCACAGTATTCGTCCCACAGCAAACGCAGCGTCACACCGCTTTGGCCATCTCACGGTGAAAATGCTCATAGTCGGTCAGGCGGCACTGACCCTCTTGGCCTTTTTCGCCAAATATCGAAGATTCCCATTCAATCTCGCTCATGCCATCAGCGTAGCGGATGCCCAGCGCTTGTGCCCGTTCCAACACATTTGCCACGGTATTCCGTGAACATCCGCAGCATGCTGCAATACCGGGCCTGTATGGCACTGCTGAAGTTCAGCGACCAGTACTCATCCCAGCGACTGGAATCATCTTGTGCCATGGCTATGGACTACACGCCTCAGCCCAGCTACAAGGCTATTCAGATGATCCTGAAGTCCGGCAGGGACAAGGATTGCCGCCGATTCCGATACTCCCGCTGAGCCCGCTGAATTTGGCTTTACGCGTGGGGCCGATTACTACCGGCAGGGGGTGAAGTGATACTGCAGAATACTACCGTGGGCAAGCTCCACGCGATGAAACTGGGCATGATGGCATTCTCGTTCCAGGAACAATTGAACGATAGCGCGCCGTGGCCGAGCTCAGCTTTGAAGACCGGTTCGGATTGCTGGTGGATGCCGAGTGGGTTTCCTGCAAGAACAACCGCCTGAAGCGCCTGATCCGCAAGGCCGATTTCGCTTTCCCTGAGGCCTGCCTGGAGGACATTGAGTATCATGCCGACCGTCAGTTGGACAAAGCCTTCATCACTCGGCTGGGTACATGCAACTTCATCGACGAACACCACAACATCATCATCCTGGGTGCCACTGGCAGCGGAAAGACCTATCTGGCCAACGCTTTCGGTATGGCCGCCAGCCGTGGGTTCCACACGGTCCGCTATATCCGGCTGCCGGAACTGTTGGCGGAACTGGCCGTGGCCCGTGCCGAAGGCACCTACCGCAAGGTCATGCGGCAGTAGCGGATGCTCAAACTGCTCATCCTGGATGAATGGCTGCTCTAATGATCTACCGGCGCACTTCTCGAAATTTATGCCGGATGCTTTCCCCTCTATCCGCTGACACACTCGTCAAGGTGGCCGCAGTTTAGACGCTTACATTAAATTGCTCACAACACAAAGAATCCGAACCCTAACCAATCTGCAGGTGTAGGGCTCGGATTCTTTGCTTGTTATCCTCAATGTTTTAAAAATATTCTTAGGGTAAAATACTATAAAGCAGAGAACCGGAACAAGCATTTTCAGTCAGCGTGATGACTACTCAATATCGTCGTCATCACGGCAATCGTCAGTAAGCGTAGGCTTATATGTCCATAACCATTTGTCTCCGCTAGCAAAGCTTTCGGCTTTTTCAGCAATCATCACTGTCGCCATTAATAAACGTTCCAGAACTTTTTCTTTCATTTTTCTCCTCCTGGTTGATTATGAATAGTAGTGTTGCTGCGAACAGCCCGTATACTATAGTGAGTGAAATTCTGAAGTGTCCCATAACACCCAAAGACAGTCCAGCGATCCCACTAATAGCCGCATACAAAAACATAGTTCCTAAGCCCTTGCGCTTTATGATGTAACGCCATTGCACCATATGCATTTTCCATCGAAGTCGTTCGACCAACATGTCAATAAACAACATAGCAAGTGACACAATAATCGTTAGCCTCAAAAGCACATTTAGGCCTTGTGAAAATGAAATGCTAAGTAACAAGGGTAGAGGAATGTAAATCCCTATAGATAAAATATAACAGTTCAGTGCTTTCTTGCAGTGAAACCCCGGGGCTAAAAGACGTACAAAATTAAAAACGAATGAAAAAAGTAAACTATAAACCAAGCTACTAGTGAAGAAAGCAATAGCGATTATAGTAATCGTTACAATGAAGAAAAGAATCAATATAGATAAGCCACAACTCACCTTGGAAATCTGCGGTTTTGAAATAACTCTCTTTTTGTACAAGCCCCTACTGATTGATTGCGCCAGCTCTTCCATTGTTACTCTCACCTTGATATCTTATTATTTAGATTCTAGTGTAAAATTAGCGTAAATTCAACTCATAACCGCGAGTGGCTCAAAAAGAAGGTCGAATGGTAATTTAGATCTTGTCAACCAGTTGGGCGTGTGCAATAAACTCCGAACCAGAATAATCAATGTGTAGATTACCATGATATTTTTTGCATATTGCCTCTACGATACCAATTCCCCAACCATGTAGTTCGGCGTTTGCCTTTGTAGTCACCAATATGCCATCTTGGCAAACAAGTTTTCTATTGTGTGGGTTTCTGGTTATGATGTGGAGCACCTGTCCACGATTAAAATATTGGAACAATACTCTTCTGTGCCCATGATCAAGTTTAGCAACTGCCTCAATAGCATTGTCGAGCAGATTTGAAACGACGTTACATATGTCAATGGTATCAATTTGGGGCTCAACAGCGTTATCTATTCGTATCTCAAGCACTGTTGCATTGTGCTCAGACTGTTCAGCCTTTTTGGTAAGGATTGCATCGAGGATAGAAATACCACAATACAGGCGAACTTCAAGAACTGGCATTGAGTCGGTCAATGAGGATATAATACTCAATGCGTCATCAATTTTACCTGAAACAAGAAAAGAACCTATTGTGTTAAGATTCTTTTGCCAATCATGCTGATAAGCATGCATTTCATTTTTACTGCTTTCAAACTGCGAGATCTCCTTCTTCAGTGCATCTATCGATGTCTCGTAAACATATTTGTCATGTGAGTCAATGAAGAAAGCAGCAACTCGTCCAAAGAGGTAGATTGTTAACAAGCTGACTAAAAAGTGTGTTAAGGTAAAGACGGCTAATACAGCCGGCGGAATTATGTCCTGAAGCCACGGATTAATTATAGCGAATGCTGCGGTGATTATATATGTTACGAGAAACATGATATCCAACAAAAACCAATACTTCCTTGGGAGCTTCCACGTTGTTTTTGGAAAGAGAATAATCAGCGTAACCGTCAAAATCATTTGCAGCACTTTTCCACAAATACTAATCGTTATCCAGCGAATATTATCATAGTCTAATAAATCTTTGATGTCCGTACCAAATATTTGCGCAGAAGCATTGCCGATAACAAGATCCGTTACGAAAATAATGTACAACATACAGATAGTGAAGAAGAAACATCTTTCAAAGCTGACCTTATAAATAATTGTAACCGCTGTACATGTGAGTAGCAAAAAGACAACCGTCTTTATTGTCAAGGATTGATAGCTCAGCAAGGTCAAAAATACTACGAGGATTACCACAAGTGTGAATCCAACGCATTGCCTTCGGAAGCTAAGAACGGCCTTATAGGTGACCAGCTTAATAATCCCAATGGAAATAATTATGGCTTCCGCTACTCCAAAAATATTCCGAATCACATTAGCCGACATGGTTATGGTCTCCAATCTCGGACAAATTTCGAAAATTGATTTTCGACGTCCTTTCTCATATAGCGGCTTAACCGCAAGCGATCTCCATTTAATAGTAATATATCTTTCTGCTCAACTATTTGAATGTGCTCCGGATTCACAACAGTAGCGCGATATATCAGGATAAAGCCCTTAGCAATAAGGGATTCAGAAAGCTCCGAAAATGAGTAGCCTTTGAGAATATATGATTCGCAAGATATATCAATAAACATAGTGCCCGCAACGATTTCGACAAAACGGATATCCTTTATCGGCGCGCGTATATAGAAGAAGCGAGAGCTTTCTTTTCTAAAAGGATGGTTTGCGCTTACCTGAAAAAGCATATACGTCTCTTTCCTGAATTTTTGAATGTAGCTGATAAGCATAGGCATTACTTCTGTGAGCCGAGATTCTAGCTCGCTCTTAAATATAAAGTCTCGTGGTAGAAAACGAAAGGATGTCTGCATTCTGTCCCTGTGGGATGTGACAAAGACTAGTTCGAAATTCGTATCCAGAAGCCTTAAGCGTTCAGCAAGCACATGTCCATTTATACTTGGCATATCAATGTCAAGAAAAATAATATCGAAATAACGATTTTTTGACTCGACAAATACTAAAATTTCTTCTGGACAACTGAACATTTTGATATCGACTTCAATCGCTTTTTTTTCGCAATAATCACGGAGAGATTTCGAGAAAAATGAAATGAAAACCGGATCATCATCGCAAATGCCAATATGCAACATCTTGCTCCTCCTTCTTTTAAGACAGTGTGGTAGCATAACATGGACTCAAATCACGAAATGTGAGAACCGCCCCATGCTACTGGAGCACATGACCAGCGAATACATATCAATCACTTTTAGACGGGGTGTGTCATACAGGCAGCATAAACTACTACTATATCAGTCACCAATACTTATTGAACTCGCTGTTTTTCAGCCTCAATTGTATTGTAGTATAATTAACGCCTAATATATCGTGCTATTTTAGGTCGATTTTTGCGATAAATAGACCCCGATTAGGTCTACTTGACTATTGTTACCATAAAATTTAATGTTGATTTGATTAATTCATGACTTTCGAAGGAGTATACTATATGCTCGTGGGGCTTTTTCTATTCGGTATTATTAAGCACCGGCAATCTTTGAGCCGAAAATCCAGCACAAATATATGGGTACCCATCATGCCGTCGCTCAGTTATGCCCAGTAGTTGACAAGTATAATAGTGCGCTGCGCCTCACCAGCCCAATGAAGTCGGTGTGAATGAGTAGAATAATTATTACAATAATGTAACTAGCTATTGACATTTTGTTCTCTTGCAATTACATTATATATAACAAATTCATTTTGATTGGGTGGTGAAAATGTGATATATAATCGGGTCAAGGTTTTAAGAGCTGAAAACAATATGACGCAAGCCGATTTGGCCGACAGAGTGGGCATTTCTCGTCAGGCGGTTATTTCTATTGAAAAGTACAAATATTTGCCATCACTGGAACTTGCTTTTAAAATTGCAAATGCTTTTGGCGTTACACTTATTGACGTTTTTATTTACAAAGGAGAGGATAATAATGAATGAGCAACTTGGGATATTAATCATTCTGCTTATAGCTACTGGGGTTACTATCGCACAGTATTGCTGGAAAGCGAAAAAAGAAATTACATATAAAAAAGACGAAAGATGGCAGATGATCCAGGTGAAGGCAAACACCGCGGCAAACTTTGTCAACATCGCTTTAGTAGTTTCTATTGCAGTAGGCTTGGTGTTCTCAGTATTCTTCAAAGCACAGCCCATGTTTTCCCTGAATCGGGTTTTAGTGATTGGACTTGTCTTTATCGGATTACGTAACTCAATTGAGTTTATCTCATTACTTGTATATGATCGAATAATATAGTTAAAGTTCATTATTGACAATCAGAACCAGTTAATACTAGTACCAAGCCAAAACTAAAGCGATATATGATATAATCACTCTGAAAGGAGTGGTTATGCAATGAAACAGCAGTACCATGTAGAGCTAAACGTGGCAGAAC
>CAYNCW010000084.1:0-9379 GCA_964395635.1 uncultured Oscillospiraceae bacterium | reverse complement strand
GTTACAAGTAGTGCTGGAAAGGCTGTTGCTGGTGCTCTTCTTTTTGGTCCAGTTGGGGCTATTATTGGTGGAAGAGTAAAAACCAAAAAACATATAGTTGCTACTAACTACATGATTATTAATTATACAAATCAATCGGGCGATGTTTCTGTCATTGCTTTTGAGGGCTCACCAAACAACATCTATAAAGCCCTAAATGACCGCATAAAGCAGCACCGCTCTGGAATCGTAACCAACTTATAATTGTTATTTCAAACGAGGGCTGCCATTAGGTAGTCCTTTAATAATACCTAAAACCTGTTTTAAACGCCTTTTTAAGGGCGTTTTTTATATACTCAAAATCAACATATCAGGAGGTTTTACTCATGGAAAACGATGTAACCAAAACCACAGCAACAGAAGGCGAGGAATTGGAGAATGGGCAGCTGGTTGGTCAGACGGACACAAATCCCGCTGCCAGTAATGCTGGTGCTGGGACTGCCGATGGTGGCAGTACTGCCGCTGATCAGCAGGCTGCCGCCACCGGAAAAACATATACCGATGAGCAGCTGGCTGATCTCAAAGCACAGTGGCAGCAGGAATATGAACAGTCTCAGGCACAGGCAAAAGATTTTGCGAAGCTAACTCCTGCACAGCAGATACAGAAACTACAAGCCGATTTGGCTGACCGTGACCTGACCGACTATGCTCGTAGCAAGATGGAAGAAGCCAAGCTCCCCTCCGATGCGCTAACTTTTATCAAAGGCAAGGATCAGGCTGATACTGATGCCAAAATCAAAGCCTTTTCCGCCCTGCTGGCTGCTGGTGTGCAAAGCGGTGTGGAGGGACGCTTTCAGCAAAACGGATACACGCCGCGCGGATCGGCAGCAGGTAAAACTGAAGAAGGCAGCAAAAAGCGGACGCGGGGCGTCACGTATAACGAAAAGAAATAAGGAGGAAGCTTCATGGCAAACCAAATCAGCTACCCTGAAAAAATACAGGGTTTTATCGATGAGGAACTGGAGGCACGCTCGTATACCCAGTGGATGGTGCCAAATGACGAGGACGTTGAGTACAGCGGCGGCAAGGACATCAAAATTGCACAGCTGACTACCTCCGGCCTTGGTAACTATGATGCCAATGCCACCGGCTCTAAATACCCCAAGGGCTCAGTCAAAATTCAATGGAAGCCCTACACGATGGAAATGGATCGTGCTGTTCGATTTGAGCTGGGACGAACAGACCCAAGCGATACCAATTTTATCGGAACAGTGGAGAACGTAACCCGCACCTTTGGGCGCAAGCAGCTGGTACCAGAACAGGATATGTTCCGCTTCAACCGTATATATTCCAAGTTAAAGGCTAGTACATTGTACGGCACAAGTCATATAAAGACCGTCACCGGCGCTCTTACCAAAGACAATTGTGTGAGCACCCTAATGGAGTTATGGAACAAAACGCAGGATGACAGTGGTGAAGATGTGGACTTCATCTGCTTTATGGCAAAAACCAATGAACAGGCTTTCCGAGATGCTTCCAAGAACACTTACAATTCCATTACGTTCAACAACAGTATCACCATCAACGGCGTCACCTACAATAAGGTGATGGATGTCAATGGGCTGCCCTGCGTTTTCGTCCCCAGTAAGCGCCTCCAGACGGTGATCAAGGTCAACGATGGCCGCGCCGCTGGCCAAGAAAAAGGTGGCATTGTTGCCGATTCCAGCAGCAAACAGATAGAATTTATTATTACCAACTCAGACGCCCCTATGGCAGTGGGCAAAGTAGACAGCCTGAAAGTATTCAGCGCGGATGAAATGCAGGAGGGGGACGAGACTACGGTCAACTACCATCTCGTGTATGACTGCTGGTTGTTGGAAAACCAGATTGTCACCACGGCCGCCTGTATCCATCAATAGTCAGGCCTAGAGCCTCATCAAATTATTAGGAGGAGCGCACATGTATAAAATGCAAAAAGACGGCGTTGTCCGTGTTGTAGCTACTGAAGCAGAGGCAGAGCGATGGGAGGCTATTGGCTACAATCGAGAGACGGCAGATGATGATTCTGCCGATCCACCTACAGGTGGAGGTAACGAAAAGGATCCTCTTGCCTCTAAGAGTGTGGAGGAGTTAAAAGCCTTTGCTATAGCAAACGGAATTGATATCGGCAACGCTACCAGTCAAAACGGTATCCTCAAAAAAATTCGGGATGTAAAGCCTATGGGCTCCAGCGAGGTATAACCACCATGGCCGCCGATAAGGAGCGGGTGGTAACAGTGCTTCGGCAGCGCCTGCTTGTGGATGAAGCGCAGGCCGTGGAACTGGCCGACCGAGCGGAGGAAATCTTTCTTTCCGAGACAAATCGCAAGCAGGTGCCCGACAGGGCCTTCTGGTTGTGGGTGGACTTATCGCTAGCCGTACACAAGGGGGAAGCTACAGCCGCTGATCAGCAGGTCACCTCCATCAAGCGGGGCGATACCACCATCCAGTACAGCAGCTCGTCGGCTGCCGCACAACCGGCTGGGAGTGTACTAAACAGGGTACGTCAGTGGAAGGTGGCGAGAGCAAAATGACTGAAGCGGATATTCTGGCCACCACCTACCTTGACACCTGCACCATTACCCGCAAATCCGGTATTGTTAAGAATGAAGATACAAAACAATCCCGACAGGGCGAGATTACAGTGGCGGAACAAGTACTGTGCGCACTCAGCTCTGGCAGCGGCGGCGGTATCCAGCAGTCTGAGGGATATGGCAACTATCGCAGTGGATATACGCTGTTTTGCCGCCCTGATGTAGATATCCAGGCAGGAGACAAGGTTGTGGTGGCTACAAAGGCAGGACGGTTATATACCCTTTGGGCTGGCCGCCCCTTCACCTTTGCCGGAAGCCATACTGAAACGCCACTCAGCGAGGAAACACGTACATGAGAATTTCACTGGATATGCGCCCCTTTAAGCAATACCTGTATAAGCTAAAGCGCACCCAGCAGCTCATAGATGATGAGGTAAAGCTACAGATGAACCGTGTCACAGACCGGCATCTATCCCGTGTTAAGAAAAACACAGATGTGGGCGACAGTCCAGATTCCCCTACCCTGCGGGGTGCCTGGGACAGAAGCGGCGTCCACTTTATGAGAGATGGCGTATATTCCGAGGTATTCAATCCCACTGAATACGCCGCCTATTATGAATATGGACACCGCCAAACACCCGGAAAGGTGATTTTTATTGAACTGGCCCCAGGGCAGCAAAAATATGGGCAGGCTGCAAAGGAAACCAAGGACGGGCGGTGGGGCATTTTTATTCGCCTGTCTAAACCCTTTGTGAAGGGTCGCTTTGTTATGACCGACAGTGAAACCAAGGCACAGGCTGAACTGGACGCTGCCTGCAGGCGCATCGAAGCGCGTATCCGAAAGGGGCTGGAATAACCGTGGATATTTTAAACAGCATTTTGGCCTGTGCATCAGAAGCGCTGGATGGGCTGTACCCGAATTACCCTGTGTTTACCGAGTTTGTTCCTGATGAGCTGCCCGATCGCTGCTTTCTGCTGGGCTTCGCCGGTGATGTAGACATCAGGCATGCCCTGGGCAGCCGGTTTGAGGTGCGCGGAAAACTGGACATTACCTTCATTGCTCCCAGACGGGATGATGAAAGCAACCAGGAGAACAATAGCGTATTCTCTGCCATTAGCTTGCAGCTGCGGCATCTGTCCCATAATGATATCCAACTGCGGCTTGGCAGCCATCAGCGTCGGGATGTTGACGGCGTGTTGCACGACATATGCAGCTTTCATACGTTCTTATATAAGATTAATGACACGCCGTATATGGAAAAAATCAACATATATCCATCTATGAATGAGTAAGGAGGCCATATTATGGCACATAACAGCACCCCGACCTATAAAGGCAGCGAGTTTATCCGGCTTGCGGTGGGGAGCAGCAAAGACATCTTGACGGTTGTGCTGGAGCCGGATGTGCTCTACACCGAAGAGCATGTCACCACCAAGGTCAATGAGTATCTCACCAAGGAGGTGAAGAAATAATGGCAGGTGGAACATGGGTTACACAAAACAAGGTACTTCCAGGCGTATACACAAACTTTATCGGCGTTGGGCCGAAACCCTCGGTCATTGCCGACCGGGGCATCGTGGCACTTCCGGTGATTCTACCCTGGCTGGAGGAACATGAGGTATTAACCCTTTACCCTACCGACGTGGCACAGTTTGTCTCTGATTATGGCGACTTTGCCGTATCGGTTCGCGAAATTATGAAAAACGCTAAACAGCTGTATTTCTTCCGTCTCAACAAAGGCACCAATGCCAATGCTACTATCGGAAACCTTGTCTGCACCGCTAAGTATTCAGGCACCTTTGGCAACCAATTTGCGGTTTCCATTGAAAATGTGTTGGGTGAAACAGATAAATTTTATGTTGTTACCTGGTTTGGCACCGACGAGGTGGATCGCCAGAAGGTTGAGGATATTGAGGGATTGGTAAATAACAACTGGGTGGATTTTTCCACGGCTGATTCCGACAAATCACTGGCTATAAATGCCGGAGTACCGCTGGGAAACGGGGACAACGGAACTGTTACCAACAGCGATTACGCCAAGTTCCTATCTGCAGTGGAAACCTATGCCTTTAACGCCATCGCCTGTCCCAGCGAGGAGAGCGAAATCAAGGCGCTGTTCGTCGCTTTCGTCAAGCGCATGGTCAACGATGAGGGTAAATACATCCAGGGTGTTATCCCTGACATTGCCACCGCCGACTTTGAGGGTCTCATATCCGTTAAAAACGGTGTTTATCTCGAGGGCGGCGAACATATTCCCAAAACCGTCGCAGCTGCCTACATAGCGGGCGCTACTGCATCTGTTTCCCTAGGAGCCAGCCTTACCTACGGTAACTACGACGGGGCTGTGGATGTGGACTATCGCTTCACCGAGCCGGAGCAAAAGGTGCTGGCCACCACCGGACAAATGGTCTTTATCCCATCTCCCACTGCCAGCAACAGGGTAGTTGTGCAAAAGGACATCAACACCCTGGTCACATTTGACGATAAGCGAACCTATGCCATGAGCAAAAATAAAATTATCCGCATTGCCTATGATCTGGCTACCAACCTCAACAATATTGGCCTAAACTGGTTTATCGGCAAGGTTCCCAACGACGAGGAAGGGCGAAGTCTGCTCCACGCCAGTTTTTTGGAGTATTTTCGCGATCTAGAGCGGCAGCGTGCTCTTCGTGATGTTGTTCCGGAGGATATTGTGGTAAAGCCAGGCAGGCTCATTGATGCCGTTGTTGTGGACTACAAAGCCAAGGTTGTGGATGTCATGGAGATTATCTACAACACCATTTACATTTATGGATAAGGAGGGCTGACCAATGGAAGGCTATATGGCTGAAAATGTCATCAGCTCCAAAGAAGGCAAAGCATTTATTACGCGCAGCGGAAAAAACAAGCACCTGTTCAGAGCCAAGGATATTGAGGCGACACTTAGCAAAAACAAAGAGGAAATCCGCATGCTTGGTAACCGCATGGTGGGGCATAAGACCACATCCATCCAAGGTGCCGGTTCTCTTACGCTATACCACACCTCCAGCGAATTCAAACAGGATTTCATCGACTACATTGTCAGCGGAGTGGATGTGTATTTTAACCTTCAGATTGAAGTAGAAGATAAATCAACCAAATTTGGTAAGGAGAGCATTGTGCTCACCGGCTGCAATTTTGATGAAATCACCATAGCCATGCTCAGCGCCGAGGACGGCGTTTTGGAGCAGGAGCTGCCCTTTACCTTTGAGGGCGTGGAAATCCTCAAACCTTTTAATACGCCAAACCAGGAGGAAATATAAATGAGCATCAAAGCATTTCTTAGACAAAACGCCATCCCTGCTGTTAATAAAAAAATAGTAGTTAGCCCCCGTTTTATTGGGGAAGACAAAAAACCATTAGAATGGGAAATCCGTCCACTCAGCGAAGATGAAAACACTCGCATTAAAGACAGCTGTACCGTACGGTCTGTTTTCAAAGGCAGGCAAACCACCGACTTCAATGGCAACCGTTATACCCGGCTATTGTGCGCCAGAAGCGTTGCTTTTCCCGATCTGACTGATGATGAACTGCAAAAGAGCTATGGCGTAATTGGTGAGGAAGAGTTGTTGGGTGCTATGCTATTACCTGGCGAGTTTGCCGATCTTATGGCGTTTGTTCACGAAATCAACGGCTTTGACGCCGAAGGGTTTCAGGAGGCCAAGCAAGAGGCAAAAAACTCCTAAAGGAAAACGATGGTGATTTTGTATATGCCTACTATTGCTTTCACAAGCACCATCGTTTTCCCAGTGAATATTTAAATCTATCCTTTTATGAGCGGGCGGTTATTGCCGCTTTTATTGATGAACATGAGCGTAAGGAGCGGCTCGAAGCGGCTCGTCAGAAGCTGAAGTCCAAATCTGGGGGCGGTTCAAATAGTAAACGCCCACGCAAAGGGAGGCGGTAATCGGTGGCAACAATATCCTCTATGCTAAAAATTGTTGACGGCTTTACCTCTCCCATCCAAAAGAACATTAATATTATGAACCGCATGATTGATGTAATGGAGCAGATGAATCAGGCTGGAAACATGCCTGGTCTGGAAAGCGCCTTTAACGAAATGCGGACAGATATCAGCTTGGTTAACCATGAATTAGATGTGCTTAGCCAGAACCTGAAGGAATCCGGAAATACCGGTGCTGCCGCCACTGCCAAGATTAGTGGAGGCTTTGGCGGTGTCAGCAAAGCAATAGTCGTCGCAAATCAGGGCCTGCAGCTGCTCAAACAGGGGTATCAGTCCCTGCAAAACTTTATGAGCGGTGCAGATGAGCGCACCGGAGCTGACGCCCGCCTGTCCCTGATCCGGGATGAGCTACGTACCCAGGAGCAGTTGGAGGCACAGGTAATGGCGGTGTCCAATGCCACCCGAACCCAGTACGAAACCACAGCGGAGCTGGTTGCTAAGATGGGCCGCCAAGACTATTTTAAAGGCCAGAATGACAAGGCACTGGCCTTTGCCAAAACGCTGAACCAAGGCATGATTGTCAGTGGCGCATCCGTAACTGAAACAAACAGTGCTCTGCTGCAGTTATCCCAAGGTATTGCATCGGGTGTACTAAGAGGTGATGAGTTTAATTCCATCATGGAAAACGGCTCTGTGCTTGCAGAAATGATGGCTAAATCTCTTGGTGTCACGAAAGGCGAACTGCGTGAAATGGCAGCTGACGGTATGCTAACAGCTGAAGCCGTTGTCAGTTCCATCATGCAACAGGCCGACGTAATTGATCAACAGTTTAGTTCTATGCCTGTAACATTTGGGCAAGTACAGACACAAATGGGTAACCTTTGGAGCCAAATGCTCAATAACATGTCACAAGCAGGACAACCTATCGACGCTGTAATCTTGAAAATGCAGGAGCTGTATGCCTGGCTTAGCACTATGGAAGGACAACAATTTATGTCAGGGCTCGCCTCTGGCATCGGGTTTACTATAGATGGAGCCGTGCAGCTTTCTCAGATCATTGGCGACATTTACACGTTCTTTGTTGATAACTGGAGTACAATCGAACCTATCTTGTGGGGTGTGGGCTTTGCTGTAGGAGCAATAACTACAGCATTGCTAGTTTATAAGGCTGTTCAATGGATTAGCACTTCCTTAACCATTGCTAGCGCCATCGCATCAGGAGCAAGAACCGTAGCGTTAGGTGGAGAAACCGTTGCTACAACTGCCGCTGCTTCAGCCCAGTGGGGACTAAACGCTGCGTTACTTGCTAATCCCGTCACCTGGATAATTCTTGCTATTGTTGCATTAATTGCAATTATTATTGCCCTAAGCATCTGGCTCTACCGTCTATGGCAAACCAATATAGACTTCCGTGTCGGTGTCATTGGTGTTTGGAACAATATGCTGGGCTTTTTCGACCAGGTTCCCATCTTCTTTCAGATGGTAGGGAATGGTGTTCTGGATGGTCTTTCCTACATGAAAGTGGGGGCAGCCTTGATTCTGCAGGATATGGTCAACGATGCGATTGCAAAGATAAACATGCTTATTGAGCTGGCCAACAAAATCCCTGGCGTCAGTATTGATGCCATCGGCGCTGTTGACTTTGGTGCTCAAACCGCTATCGAGGAGGAAATCAAACGGCAGGAGCGTGCATCCGATCTGCAGGCTAGTAGAGACGCCGCCGCTTTAAAGGCTGCTGAGCGTGCGAACCAGCTCGCTCAGGATGAAACCCGCTGGCGACAGGAGGCCGCTGAAAAAGAAGCAGCTCTGCAGGAGGAACAAAAGAAAAATGATGCCAACAATACGCCCTTTGACCCTGAGCTGGATTGGGGGCCAGTGGAGGTGGGTGGCGGTAGTCTGGATAAGGTAGGAAAAATAGGAAAGGAAGTTGATATTTCCAAGCAAAGCCTGCAATATCTTCGAGATATCGCAGAAATTCAGGCGCTAGAATCAGTCAACGCTTATTCCACCGTTTCCTATGAGGGTATCAGCCAGGCCAGTCTATCCAAAGCTGATGCCGATCTACTTAAATCCGCAGCCGGCCAAAGCACCAAGGTATATTATCTTAATTATTCCGGTGGTGTACGCATTCGCAACGATATCAAGCAAGGTCAAGACTGGGACAGCATTCGCCGCCAGATGGAAGAGGAAATCGACAACGATATCGAATCAGGGCTTTCCGATATCGACAAGGTGGTGAATGGATGATCAAGACCTTTGTGGGCGGCATCCAGTTGCCGGTCAACCCACTGGAAGAAGTAAGCTTTTCCTATTCAGCCAACAACCAGCGATTTGAGATCGTTTCTATTGGTGAGGTTACAAAAATCGGCTCCAGGGGGCTAATTAAGGCCGAGATCAAAAGTCTGTTCACGGATGGCGATTACCCCTTCATTGTAAAATCTGGCATATCATCTGGGATGTCAGCGGAGCGGTATGTGAGCCGGGTAAAAAGCATGTTTAACGCCAGAAGCCCAGTGAGGTTCATCATCACCGGAGACGGCGTGGACATTAACCTCCGCTGCAGCTTAGAGAGCTTCAAGTACACAAAGCCGTTTGGCGAGGTTAATGATTACTACTACACCCTGTCACTCATGGAATATCGCTCCTACAGCGCCAAGCGCATTGTTGTCAACCCAGCTCAAACTCAGTCTCCGAACGCTTCTAAGCGTTCGGAAGACAACCAGAAACCCAAAACCCATACTGCTGTAGCGGGGGATACTTTGTGGGGGCTGGCACAAAAATATTATGGCGATGGCTCCCAGTACACCAAGATATGGGAAGCCAACAAGCACCTTAATCCAAGCCCCAATCACATTTATGTGGGGCAAACCTTTGTAATTCCATAGGAGGTACGCCATGCAATTT
>CAYNCW010000083.1:0-9396 GCA_964395635.1 uncultured Oscillospiraceae bacterium | reverse complement strand
GATGTTAAAATTAGATTGTAAAATTTTTAACAATTGGAGGTCTACAGATGAGTCAGGTCTTTTCTTACGAGGCGCTGGAAGAAATCTTGGACAAGAACGGCTGCGTCGCAAGGAACATCATCTCTATCTTACAAGATACACAGGATGCTTTCCGGTATCTGCCGCCGGAGATCTTTCCTTTCTACTCCCAAAAGCTGGGTATGAGCCAGGCGAAGATCTACAGTGTTGCCACCTTTTACGAGAACTTCTCCCTGGAACCCAAAGGCAAGTTTGTCATTAAAATATGTGACGGTACAGCTTGCCATGTCCGCAAAAGTATACCCATTTTGGAGCGGCTGCGCAGCGAACTGGGTTTGACAGAAAAGAAAGTGACCACCGACGACCTTATGTTTACGGTAGAGACTGTGTCCTGTCTGGGAGCATGCGGACTTGCACCGGTTATAACAGTCAACGACAAAGTATACGGTGCTATGACGCCTGATAAGGCTGCCCAACTGCTGAGCCAGCTGTGCGAGGAGGAACCTGACCATGTTTAAAAACAGAACCGACCTGCAGGCGGCAAGAGAGCAGAGTGCCGCGCATCTAAAGACCCAACAAAAGAAAATTTTGGTATGCGCAGGCACCGGCTGTGTGGCCAGTGGCTCGCTGGAAATATATGATGAACTGATTCGCTATTTAGAAGAAAACAACATTCCCTGTGCGGTCTCCTTGGAAGAAGAACCCCATCCACAGGAGGTGGGTGTGAAAAAATCCGGCTGCCACGGTTTTTGTGAAATGGGGCCTCTGGTACGGATTGAACCCTGGGGATATCTGTATATTCGAGTAAAGCCAGAGGACTGCAGGGAGATTGTAGAAACGACCATCATAGGTGGCAAGTACATTCAACGCCTGGGCTATTCCATAGAGGGCAAGGTGTATCAGGAACAGGCGGAAATTCCCTTTTACAAAAGACAAACCCGCCAGGTGCTAGAGCACTGCGGCCATATCGACGCCACCTCTTTGCAGGAATATCTGGCGGTGGGCGGTTACCAAGCACTGGAAAAGGCGTTGTTTGAAATGAGCCCCCAGGAAATCGTACAGGAAGTGGAGCTTTCCAATCTCCGTGGCCGTGGCGGCGGCGGGTATCCTGCTGGACGCAAATGGGCTCAGGTAAGCCGTCAGCAGGAGAAGATCCGCTATGTTGTCTGCAATGGTGACGAAGGTGACCCAGGTGCCTTTATGGATAGAAGCATTATGGAAGGGGACCCCCACCGAATGCTGGAGGGAATGATGATAGCCGCCATTGCCTGTGGCGCACAGGAAGGCTACATCTATGTGCGGGCGGAATATCCCCTGGCGGTAAGCCGTTTGCGCAACGCCATTGCTCAGGCGGAAGCCTATGGCCTGTTGGGAGACAATATTTTGGGGTCAGATTTCTCCTTTAAGATGTTTATCAATAGGGGTGCAGGCGCCTTTGTCTGTGGAGAGGGCAGCGCACTGACCGCCTCTATCGAGGGCAAACGAGGTATGCCCAGAGTCAAGCCTCCCCGCACAGTGGAACAGGGCTTGTTTGAAAAGCCCACAGTGCTCAACAATGTGGAGACCTATGCCAATGTACCCCTGGTCATCTCCAATGGCGCCGATTGGTTTAAAAACATAGGGCCAGAAAACAGCCCGGGGACCAAGGCCTTTGCCCTGACCGGCAATATCCTCAACACCGGCCTTATTGAGGTGCCCATGGGCACCACCCTGGGGGAGATTATCTTTGATATCGGCGGCGGCATGCGGGACGGCAAGGCGTTTAAAGCAGTGCAGATCGGTGGCCCTTCCGGAGGATGCCTTACCGCTAAGGATTTGGATCTGCCCTTGGATTTTGACTCGCTGAAAAAAGCAGGGGCGATGATTGGCTCCGGTGGCCTTGTGGTAATGGATGAGGACACCTGTATGGTGGAGGTTGCTCGGTTCTTTATGAACTTTACCCAAAATGAATCCTGCGGAAAATGCGTACCCTGTCGCGAGGGCACCAAGCGTATGCTGGAAATTCTAGAGAGAATTGTAGCGGGACTGGGAGAACCGGAAGATATTGATCTGCTGCTGGAGCTTTCGGATACCATTTCTTCCACTGCATTGTGTGGGCTGGGCAAAACCGCCGCTTTCCCGGTGGTCAGCACCCTGCAGAATTTTCGGGAAGAGTATATGGCACATATTGTGGACAAACGCTGCCCATCCGGAACCTGCCAAAAGCTGCGCAAGATAGTGATTGACCCAGCGCTGTGTAAGGGATGCAGCAAGTGTGCCAGATCCTGCCCGGTAAATGCTATTAAGGGCAAGGTAAAAGAGCCGTATACTATTGATGGTGCTGTTTGTATTAAATGTGGCGCTTGTGTTCCCACCTGCGCGTTCCAGGCCATAAAGGAGGAAATCTAAGGTGTTTAAACCCGATTTTATGCTCATAGACGATATTCCCATTCAAATAGAAGGGGAAAAGAACCTGTTGGAGCTTATCCGCAAGGCGGGGATTGAACTGCCTGTATTCTGCTACTATTCCGAGTTGAGTGTTTACGGCGCGTGCCGCATGTGCATGGTGGAAAACAAATGGGGCGGACTGGAAGCTGCTTGCTCCACCCCACCCAAAGCGGGTATGGAGATCAAAACCAACACCCCCAAGCTTCGTCGTCACCGCAAAATGATTTTGGAGCTTTTATTGGCCAACCATTGCAGAGACTGCACAACCTGCGAAAAGAACGGTGCATGTAAACTGCAGGAGCTGGCAATGCGGTTCGGTATCACCCGGGTGCGCTTTAATAATACCGCTGAAAAGCCGGATTTGGATACCTCCTCTCTGGCCATTACCCGGGACAAAAATAAGTGTATTCTCTGCGGCGACTGTGTGCGGATGTGTGACGAGGTGCAGAACGTTGGCGCCATCGACTTTATATCCCGTGGCGCCAAGATGTCGGTTGGTCCGGAGTTTGATAAGCCCATTGCCCAGTCCAACTGTGTGGGTTGTGGCCAATGCGCTGCAGTATGCCCCACCGGCGCCATTGTAGTGAAAAACGATACCCAAAGATTGTGGAAAGAACTCAGTGATCCCGGTGTCAAGGTAGTGGTGCAGATTGCGCCCGCTGTTCGGGTGGGTATCGGCAAAGAGCTGGAAACCGAAACCGGCGACAATGTAATGGGTAAGCTGGTAGCCGCTCTTAGGCGTATGGGCTTTGACGAAGTGTACGACACCTCCACCGGCGCGGATTTAACCGTACTGGAGGAAGCCAACGAATTTTTGGAGCGGCTGGAAAACGGTGGAAAGATGCCGTTATTTACCTCCTGCTGCCCCTCTTGGGTAAAATATGCCGAAGAAAAGTTCCCGGATATGATGAGCAATATCAGCTCCTGCCGCAGCCCTATGCAGATGTTTGCCTCGGTGCTCAAGGAGCATCTTAAGCACTCCAGCCGCCGGGTGGTGATGGTGGCCATCATGCCCTGTACCGCCAAAAAGCTGGAAGCGGCTAGAGACGAGTTTAAACAGGATGGTATCCCCAATGTAGATTATGTCATCACCACCCAAGAGCTTATCCAGATGATTCGGGAGTCCGGTATTGTGTTCTCTGAGATAGAGCCGGAGTCTGTGAATATGCCCTTTGGTGTAACCAGCGGCGCAGGGGTTATCTTTGGTGTAACCGGCGGCGTAACCGAAGCAGTAGTGCGCCGCATAGCCGATGATAAGTCCACCACCTTGCTCCGGGCATTGGCCTACAGCGGTGTGCGGGGGCTGGACGGTGTTAAGGAAGCGGTTGTCCCCTACGGTGACAAAGAGCTGCGCATCGCGGTGGTTAGCGGGCTTAAGAATGCGGATACACTGGTGCGCAAGATTCGTGCAGGGGAAGTGCACTATGATTTTGTTGAGGTAATGGCCTGCCCCGGTGGCTGCATCAGCGGCGCTGGTCAGCCCTTTACCCTGCTGGATGGCAAACAAAAGCGCAGCGCGGGACTGTATGAGGCGGATCGTATGAGCAACATCAAGCGCTCCGAAGAAAACCCGGTGATTATGTCCTTGTATTCCGGCCTATTAAAAGGCAGGGTACACGAAATGCTGCATGTCCACTATACAGGAAAGGAATGATTTTCTGGTGATAACTCTGAATGTCTGTATCGGCAGTGCCTGTCATCTCAAAGGCTCCTACAACGTTATCAGCGCATTTCAGCAAATCATAGAAACCAAAAAGCACGCCGACAAGGTGGAGCTAAAAGCAGTTTTCTGTATGGGCGAATGCACCCATGCCGTTTCGGTGAAAATTGATGAGGGTAAGGTGCACAGCGTCTCCGGCGCCACTGCCAAACGATTTTTTGAATCTGAGGTATTACCACTGTTATAGCCCCTGGCTGTAGCACAATCATTTTAACGTAGCCCCCCTTTTTTCCAAGTTCTCTGCCGGGCAAGGTAAGAAGTATTGTTGTATTGCACACCCATCAATGCTATAATGCTTTTACACTGTTTCCGATTTGAAATGGGGAGTATCTCCTTTCAATCCACGCAAAGCGCGGGCGGTCCCAAACTGCTGAAATAGTGCTCAACACCTTTTTGGTGTTGCCACTTTGCCAGGCGGAGGACGGGTTTTTATGATAGAGATTACTGTGTGCGTCGGCGGTTCCTGTCATTTAAAAGGAGCCTACGGCGTTGTTGAGCAGCTGGAACAATTGGTGTTAAAGCATCAGTTGACCAGCCTTGTACGCATTTGTGCCAGATCCTGCATGGATCAATGCAGGTCGGGCGTTTGTGTACACATTGACGGGGAGTACTGCCCCAATGTATCCCCCCGCAATATTGGCACATTATTTGAGGATAAAGTACTTCCTATTACACGCAAGAATGGAGATGGGTGAATCCATGAGCATCATTCAGCTGAAAGAAGCAAACTGTAAAAACTGCTATAAATGCATTCGCAATTGTGCCCTTAAGGCTATCCAGTTTCGCGATGAACAAGCGCGGGTAATGGACGAGGACTGTGTTCTTTGCGGCAAATGTATTCTGGTTTGCCCCCAAAACGCCAAACAAATATTCAGTGATCTAGATGATGTAAAAAAGCTGTTGGCGGGTGGAGCAAAGGTGTTTGTCAGTTTGGCACCCTCCTATATCTCTGCTTTTCCGGGTGTTAGTTTTGCCCAGATGTCCGGCGCACTCAAGCAGCTGGGTTTTACCGGAGTGGAGGAAACCGCCATAGGCGCCACCGAGGTAACCCGGGAATATACACGGATTATACAAAAAAAAGAGCTTAAAAACATAATTACCACCTGTTGTCCCACCGTTACATTGTTGGTGGAGAAATATTATCCCCAGCTTATCCCCTACCTGGCATCGGTGGCAGCACCGGCAACAGTACATGCCAGAATGATCAAGAACATATATGGCAACCGCAGCAAGGTTGTGTTTATCGGCCCGTGTATCTCCAAAAAGCATGAAGCCCAGCATACCGGTGCCATTCACAGTGTGCTGTTGTTTGATGAGCTGAAGGTTTGGATGCAGCAAGAGGGCATCGCCTTTGAAACCGCCGACAGTGAACCCACCGAAATGCATACAATAGGATCCAGGCTGTACCCAATGCCCGGGGGGATTATCAAAACCATTCCCCATCAACAGCGGCAAGGGTACAAAACAATTGCGGTGGATGGGCTGGAACGCTGTAAAAGCATTCTGCAATCTTTATGCGACAACGAGATAGAAGGGTACTTAATAGAGATGAGCGCCTGTGCTGGCTCCTGTATGGAAGGGCCGGGTATACAAAAGGGCAGAGCTCCGTTCCTTACAGCCAAAACCCAGCTGCTGAGCAATGCAGCCCAAAAGACGCTTACTCCCATGCCGCTAACTGAAAATACACATCCGGATTTGTCGGTTATGCACAACCGCTCCCGGGTACGCTCCAAGATGCCGGATGAGGAAACCATTGCAGAGATTTTTTGGGAGATGGGGAAATACGACGAACAATCTATGCTCAACTGCGGCGCCTGTGGATACAGCACCTGCCGGGATAAGGCAATAGCGGTGTTTCAGGGCAAAGCGGATTTGCACATGTGCTTGCCACATCTGCGAGAAAAGGCAGAATCCATGAGCAACCTGATTATCGACAACACCCCCAACGGTATTTTTGTAGCCAACAAACATCTGGAGGTTATCGAATACAACCGAGCCGCACAAAAAATCTTTAACATTGGCCCCACCGAAGGGGTTGGCTTACCTGTGCGGTACTTTATAGATGCACCTGAATTCGATCAGATCAAAGATGCCAGAGAACAGACCATTATCTACACCACCCTTACAGACAAAGAGAGGGAAATAACCTTGGATCTCATTATCTTATCGGCCAGAAACAGCCGGGATTATATTGTTATTGCCAGGGATATTACCAGTGACGAGCGCAACAGGGAACAGATTGAACAGATGCGCCAAGAGACCATTAATATAGCCCAAAAGGTGATAGATAAACAGATGCGGGTGGCGCAGGAAATTGCCAGTTTGCTGGGGGAAACCACAGGAGAAACCAAGGCGGCTCTCAGTAAGCTAAAAACAACCATGATGGCGGGGGAATTATGAAGCTGTTTTTTGAAACCAGCCATGGCAGCCTGAACAAATATGGCGAGGAACTGTGTGGAGACAAGGTAGAGCTGCGCAAATGTGGCGGCCATGTCTTTATGGTTGTGGCAGATGGTTTGGGCAGTGGCGTAAAAGCCAATATCCTCGCCTCTCTCACCAGCAAGATTGTAATCACTATGCTGTCCGAAGGGGCAAGCATACCGGATATTATCGAAACCATGTCCTCCACTTTGCCTATCTGTAAAGAACGGCGAGTGGCCTATTCCACCTTTACCTTTTTACATGCGGATCCCAAAGGACGTGCCCATATTGTGGAGTTTGATAACCCGGAAACCATTTTGCTGCGTGGTGGAAAATCCCTGTATCTGGAGCGGCAATCCCATACGGTAGGTGATAAGATTATCAAAGAAATACATGTAGACTTACAGCCTGGGGATCAGTGTATCCTTTGCAGCGACGGCGTGATTCATGCCGGTGTTGGCAAGCTGCTGAATCTGGGCTGGCAACATAAAAATGTAGTGGATTATCTGGAACATGCACACCGCAAAGATTCCACCGCCCACTGGGTACAAAGCTTGTTGCTGTCTGCCTGCAACAGCCTGTATATGGAGTGTCCCGGTGATGATACCACAGTGGCAGTATGTCACGCAAAAATGCCCAACACCGCTTATGTTATGGTGGGGCCCCCTGTGAATCAAGAGGACGATGAACGTTTGATAAACGAATTTTTAAGCTTTCAGGGAGTCAAGATCGTCTGCGGTGGAACCACCTCTCAGATTGTCAGCCGCCTGAGCGGTCAAGAACTGCGCACCGATATCCGCTACTGCACCCCCAAGGTGCCGCCTATTGGGCATATTCAAGGCATTGATTTGGTCACCGAAGGGATTATCACGTTAGGCGAAACCCTGAACATTCTCAGACGTTATGAAACCAACGTAGTGGGCAGAGACAATCTGCTCAGCCAAAGCAAGGATGGCGCAACCCTGCTAGCCCAGATGCTGTTGGAAAAATGTACTGGCGTGCGCTTTTTGGTGGGCCGCGCATTAAATCCGGCCCACCAAAACCCGGATCTGCCGTTGGATCTCAACATAAAACTAAAGCTTGTGAACGATATTGCCGATTGCCTAAGAAGACTGGATAAGGAAGTAGACGTGGAGTATCACTAATGCCATACAAGACTATATCCATCAAGCTTTTGCGCCCCACTGGGGTGAAAAAAAGGCTGCTGGAAGATGCAATAGAGCGGTATTCCACAGCGTTTGCACTATTGGTTGAAGATTTGCGTATAGATATTTCCCAGAAAAACCTGACCAAGAGTGACTGTATGCGCCTTTTAACCAGAGATCGTATGGGCCAGGTGGATAGTCTTGCTGTGCAGCCCTTTAAGGATGCCCTCAAGGTGGATATTGCCATGTTGTTGGCACAAAAAGGGGACTGCTATCCCCTGGTTCGCACAGAAGATGAGCAGATTCGCTGTGCTATTGACAGTGACAAACAGCTGGGAGAAAAGCAGCTGGATAAGCTTCTGAGCAAATATCAAAAACAAAGGCCATTATTGTTTTGCCGGCACGATTATAACCGGGACTACTCTTTGTACCGTGATGGTAAAACAGGCAGGTATTATGCAAAGGTATACCTCCTCAATCGCTCCCAAGCCATTGAGAGCACCAGAGTCATCAGTGGGACACTGCGATGCATTACTGGTGATAAACCAGACATTGATCCCAGCTGTAAGGTGCGGTATTTGTTGTTGCCCCTGGATATCGGACCCTATCAACAACAGCATCTACAGCAGATAGAAACCGGTGAGGCGGTACCCAAAAGTGCGCTCCTGCTACGCCGAGACAAGGAGTATTACCTGCATATCCGCTTATGGTACACCACACACACCCAAGCAGAAGAGGTTAATACCTTAGGGGTTGTGCGTGGGATAGACGCTCCCTTACAATATGCGGTGTGCGATCTTTCCGGTAGGATGCTGGATGCTGGGGCGATACAGAGGGATCCCAGTATGGGAGAAGGCTGGATACACCGTATGGCCAATTACACTGTTCACTTGGCAAAGCGGCATCACAGCAAAATAGTGCTGGAAAACCTGGTGAGCGGGGGAGATGACCTGCAGATCAACGGGTACCCCACCGGTATTTCCACCGGAGACTACAACCGGTTTGCTGACATAGTATCCCATAAAGCCCAGCTGGCGGGCTTTTCCACACCTGTGCGTGTAAGCGCCCGGCGAATCTACCAGCGGTGCTCGGTTTGCGGCGTTACCAAAAAAGCCAACCGGTATGATCAGCAGTCGATGCTCTGTGTCAGCTGCGGAACCTATCGTCCGGTGGTTCCTTCTGCGGCCTGGAACCTGACCACCACATTGTCCCGGTATCAGCAGAGCAGGCTGACGGTGCTTTGCAGAAGTGTGGGGGATGAGGTGGAGTTTTTGCTGGATGCGTTGGGCATATCCTACAGTTGCCCAGATAACCAGTTTGCAGTACAAAGTTTTTGCTATTACCTGGACCGCTATCTGGATCAGCCGGTGCCTCCTGTAAACAACATGCAGCGCAGTATTATGAAAAAGCTGCGGGAGTGCGGCAATCTGGGAGATGCCCTCCACTTTGAATACGCAGTTTAACAATGGGCAAGCTGTCCTGCCCGCTACTGGGATATAGGGTTTACCGTATCCTTGGTGCAAATCTCTGCCGTGCAGAGTCCGCCTTGCGGATTGGGGACAGCTATTAATACAAAGGCGGGCGGGGTACATTCTTCTCTCGTCAAAAATCCCCGGAGCAGCATTATGCGGTTCCGGGGATTTTTATCCCTATCAAAGATATGTT
>CAYNCW010000082.1:0-9431 GCA_964395635.1 uncultured Oscillospiraceae bacterium | reverse complement strand
ATCCGGCCTTGAAAACCGGATAAAATTGCAATATAATAAAGAGCATGTCGCAAAAAGACCAATCCTGCTTTGCAAACAGAATGGACCTTGCTCAGACAGCGCTTCATCAATGCAATTGATGACAGTTACAGACCTTATCGATACTGTACCCAGGATTGGAACCGCCGATGCTCCCATCCTTCGGCGTAACACCCTTTTACAAAAGCTTTGGTTTCGGCAACCCATCTCTTGCTACTCTTGTGCAACGCGCCTCTATCCGATAGATATAGTTTGGTTCATACTTTATATTACCATCCCAAAGCGCCTGTGTCAAATGGTTTCCCCACAAAAAGCGCTTATTGGCAGAAAGCATATTAAAAGTATATGTAAATACCCGAAAATAGGTGAACAATACACATGAAAAAATCCTCGTTTTACTACGATCTACCCGAAAGGCTGATCGCCCAAACCCCACTGGAAAAGAGAGACACCTCCCGGATGCTGTGTTTGAACAAAGCCACCGGCCACAGGGAACACCGCCAGTTTTTCCAACTTCCCCAGCTTTTGCAGCCGGGAGATCTACTGGTGCTCAACGATTCCAGGGTGATGCCCGCTAGGCTATTTGGCACCAAAATCCCCACAGGTGCCGCCATGCAGTTTTTGCTGCTGGAGCAAAAGCAAAAGGATATATGGGAGATTATGGTGCGGCCTGGTGGTAAAGCCAAACCAGGCAGTCGCTTTTCCTTTGGGGATGGCCTATTGGAGGGGGAGATTCTGGATGTTTTGGAAGGTGGCAACCGCCTTGCAAAGTTTACCTATTCCGGAGACTTCTACCAGGTGCTGGAGGAGATAGGCCAGATGCCCTTGCCCCACTATATCATCCAGCGGCTCCAAGACAAGGAGCGGTACCAAACGGTATATGCCCGTAATACCGGCTCAGCGGCAGCTCCCACAGCAGGGCTGCACTTTACCCCAGAAGTGTTTGCCCAGCTAAAAGAAAAGGGGATAGATACCACCTTCGTCACCTTGCATGTGGGTCTGGGTACCTTCCGCCCGGTTAAGGAAGAAGAGATAACTCAGCACAAAATGCACGCAGAGCACTATACCCTCTCCCAAGAAACTGCTGATAAAATCAACCGCACCAAAGCCCAGGGGGGCAGGGTCATTGCGGTGGGCACTACTTCCTGCCGGACATTGGAATCGGTGGCACGAATGCAGGACAAGCCCTTTGCGGCAGCAGAAGGATATACCGACATCTTTATTTACCCCGGATACAAGTTTCAGGCAATAGACGGACTTCTCACCAACTTCCATCTACCGGAGAGCACCCTTATTATGTTGGTTTCCGCCTTTGCGGGCTACCAAAACACCATGGATGCTTACAGGGCTGCTGTGGAAGAGGAATACCGATTTTTTAGCTTTGGAGACGCCATGCTCATACTATAGGGGAATTTTTCTACCAGTCAGCATGGCGTCTATCCAACAGAGTATACAGGTTATTTTGTCATCAGTTCTATTTGCACAGTATCAAAGGTGTCTGTTATGGTTTTATCTGGCTCTTTGGTCAGCAGGGTTACAATCACTATGGCAATTCCGGATAGAATAAACCCAGGAAGCAGCTCATAAACCCGCAGGAAGTCCGGCAAAACCACTGAGGAAGCCTCTATACCGCTGAACATGCCCACAATGGCTGCAAGGTTTTTCCACACCAGTACCACAACACCACCGGTAACAACACCGGCGATAGCCCCAGTCAGATTTACCCGGCGCCAGAACAGGGATATGAGGATAATAGGCCCAAAGGTTGCGCCGAATCCTGCCCAGGCATACTGGACAATACCAAATACCGAAGAGTTTTGATCCGATGCAATCAGCGTGGCTATCACAGTTACCACCACCACCGTAATACGGCTTACATTCACCAGCAGGCGTTCACCGGCTTCTTTTTTGTATAGGGTGCGAAATACGTCCTGGCTAACTGCGGAGGCGGTAACCAACAGCTGACTGTCGGCAGTGGACATAATAGCCGCCAAAATAGCCGAAAGAAACACACCGGCCACACACCAGCTCAGGACGCTGCCAAAGGCAGCAAGGCCATTGCCGGATAGAGTTGTTTTAATCAGCTCCATAAACACATCTTCTTGTCGCCCAGCTGCCAATGGTGGGAGAAATGCTCTGCCAACTACCCCGATGAGAATTGCAAACAACAGTGCAAGACAAACCCAGATCATAGCAATTATCCTGGCGGGTCGAATCAGCTTAGCGTCTTTTATGGCCATAAATCGTATGAGGATATGGGGCTGGCCAAAATACCCTACCCCCCAGACCAGTGCTGAAACAATGCCCAGCGTGGAAAAGGACTGGGCAGTGCCATCCGGTAACAAGGAGATGGTGCGTAAATGGTCTAAGATGTTCAGGTTGCCCATAGCGCCCATTGCCATAAATGGCACCAGTACCACTGCAAAGATCATCAATATGCCCTGGAATAAATCGGTCCAACACACGGCGGAAAATCCACCCAAAAAGGTGTAGATTAAAATAACTGCTGCGGCAAAAATCAGGCCACGGGTATAGCCTACGCCAAATACGTTGTTTAAAAGCTTTGCCCCGGCCGCAAACCCCGATGCAGTGTAGATAAGAAAAAACACAATGGTGAACAATGCTGCTACCATTCGCAAAACATGAGAGGTATCCCCAAAGCGTTTCTCCAGGTAATCGGGAATGGTAATGGCATCGCTGGCGTGGTGGCTGTATATCCGCAACCGCTTTGCCACAATCAGCCAGTTTAGATAGGTGCCAACTGCCAGGCCGATGGCTGTCCAGGCTGCTTCGCTGGCACCACTGCCTGTAAGATAGGCAAGCCCGGGAAGCCCCAGCAATATCCACCCGCTCATGTCCGAGGCCTGTGCGCTCAAGGCGCTAACCCAAACACCAAGGCTGCGTCCACCCAATATGTATTCGGCATGGCTGGAGTCCTTTTTGTAAAATTTGCCTCCCATCCATAAGAGCACAAGGATGTAGGTGATGAAAATTGCAATAATCGTAATAGACAATGTGCATTCTCCCTCCTATATGCATTTAATCTGCCTGTATAGGCAATATGAATAGAGTGAATAGCCCTTCTTAGTAGTTTTCAAGTGGATTGACTATTCATAATGGCACTATTATACACAACATTACCACTTTAATCAACTAAAACCACCCGCTAATACATATTATAAAGGAAAAAAGTTCGGTTTTTTTGGGAATACCACCATTGTGCAAGCCTTGAGCTATGGTGGCTATTCTATGTAAATATTGCAGTAGGATAGTTTGTAAATTGCAAAAGCACTTGCTTTTCGTCTTTTTAGGGGATACAATAAATTGTATTGAATTTTACTTCCAAATGGAGGATTACTATGCAAGTATCGCTGCTGGATACCATTGCAAATTCTACACCCCGGTTTTCCAAGGGGCAGAAGCGCATAGCGGCCTATATACAGGAACATTACGACAAAGCTGCCTTTATGACAGCCTCTAAGCTGGGCAAAATTGTGGGTGTCAGCGAGTCCACTGTGGTGCGTTTTGCAACCGAAATTGGCTACGAGGGATACCCCCAATTGCAAAAAGCCCTGCAGGAGATGAGCCGCGTCCGGCTCACCTCTGTGCAGCGGATGGAGGTTATCTCCCAGCGATTGGGGGACGCAGATGTACTCACCAAGGTGCTGCAAACCGATGTGGATACCATTAAGCGCACCTTGGAAGAAACCGACCGAACTGCTTTTCAGCAGGCGGTAAACTCGATTATCTCTGCGAAAAAGGTGTATATTATCGGCGTGCGCAGTGCAGCGGCTCTTTCCCAGTTTATGAACTTTTACTTCACCCATATCTTTGAGGATGTGCGCAATGTGGACACAGCCTCCACCAGTGTTATGTTTGAGCAAATGCTCCGGGTGGGGCCCCAGGATGTGTTTATCGGTATCACATTTTCCAGGTATTCTCGCCGCACCCTAAAGGCAGCCACCTTTGCCCGGGACAACGGTGCTAAGGTTATTGCCATAACCGATTCCCCCACAGCGCCAATAGCTGCGGTGGCGGACCATGTGCTGGTAGCCAAAAGTGATATGGCGGGTTTTGTGGATTCGCTGGTAGCGCCCCTTAGCCTTATCAATGCGCTCATTGTTGCCATTGGCCAGAAGAAAAAAGAGGATATTTCCGCATCCTATAGCAAGCTGGAGCGCATATGGGATGAATATAACGTCTACGAAAAGGGCGAGGTAAGCGACTTGGATGGTGAAAATGACTGATCTGTTGATTGTAGGCGGGGGAGCCGCAGGATTACTTTGTGGGGGATTTGCTGCCAGGCAGGGCCTAGCTGTAACCATTCTGGAAAAGATGGAACGGCCGGGCAGAAAGCTGCTAATAACAGGCAAAGGCCGCTGTAACCTCACCAACAACTGCACCCAAGAAGAGTTTTTGGCAGCAGTTCGCACCAACCCTAAATTTTTATATAGCGCAGCCCACGCCTTTCCACCTCAAAAGACCATGGAGCTGTTTACCCAGCTGGATGTACCGCTAAAAACCGAGCGTGGCGGCCGGGTGTTCCCGGTTTCGGATAGATCCATGGACATTGTGGATGCGATGGTTTCCTATTGCCGCAGCGGCGGTGTGAAGCTTGTTCATGGACAAGCAGTAAAGCTGCTTATTCAGGAGGGACAGGTTACTGGTGTCGTGGATGCAGATCACAACCATCACCATGCCAAAAAGGTGGTTTTGGCCACCGGTGGAAAAAGCTATCCTCTCACTGGATCCACCGGAGACGGATACTATCTGGCTAGTCAGGCAGGACACACCATCATACCCCCCAGAGCGTCCCTGATCCCCATAGAAACCCAGCAAAACTGGTGCCGGGAGGTAATGGGGTTATCCTTAAAAAACGTCACCCTCACTGTTACGAGACAGGGCAAGAAAAAACCGGTGTACCAGGAACTGGGGGAGATGCTGTTCACCCATTTCGGCGTGTCCGGCCCCCTTGTGTTGAGTGCCTCTGCCCATATGTCTGGGCCGCTGGATCAGTATGCTCTGTATATCGACCTCAAGCCCGCCCTGAGCCACCAGCAGCTGGATGCAAGGGTGCTGCGGGATTTTGAGGAGCAAAAAAACAAGGACTTCCTCAATGCCCTTGGTGGACTGCTTCCCCGCAAGCTGATACCGGTTTTGGTGGAGCTGTCGGACATTCCAGCCCAGACCAAGGTGCATCAGATAACTAAAACCCAACGCCTTGATTTGGTGGAGCTGCTCAAAAAGCTACCATTAACACCGGAGCGATTTCGCCCCATTAAGGAAGCGGTGATAACAGCCGGAGGGGTGAAGGTGGGGGAGGTGAATCCCCGCACTATGGAATCGAAGCTGGTAAAGGGTTTGTTCTTTGCAGGGGAGCTACTGGATTTGGACGCCTATACCGGGGGCTATAATTTACAGATCGCCTTTAGCACCGCCTATCTCGCGGCGCTGGGAGCGGCAGGAGGGGAGAGTTTATCATGCGTGCTGTAGCAATAGACGGGCCGGCCGGTGCGGGAAAAAGCACCATTGCCCGAACAGTGGCCGGTTTACTTGGATATATTTATGTGGATACCGGTGCCCTCTACCGGGCAATTGGACTATTTGCAACAAGAAACGGCATTGCCTACAACGACGAACAGGCTTTGGATTCTAAGCTCAAGGATGCCGAGGTGGAGCTATGCTACCAAAACGGTGTCCAATGTGTGCTGCTGGGAGGGGAGGATGTATCCCAGGCAATACGCAGCCCCGAAATGTCTAAGGCTGCATCGGCAGTATCTGCCCTTAGCTGTGTGCGGGAGTATCTATTCCACACCCAGCAACGAATGGCCGAAACCAACAATGTGATTATGGATGGCCGGGATATCGGCACGGTGGTGCTGCCCAATGCAGATGTAAAAATATACCTGACCGCTTCGGTTGAAGCCAGAGCCAAGCGCAGGTATGACGAATATATTGCAAAAGGGGAAGAAGTAAGCTATAATACTATTTTAATGGACATGCAGCAGCGGGATTACAATGACACCCACAGGGCAATTGCCCCACTGCGCCAAGCCGACGATGCAGTTTTGCTGGATACTTCCGGCCAGACGGTGGAGCAATCGGTGGAACTGGTGTTGAATTTGCTGAAGAAGAGAGGAATTGCATGAATCTTTACCCTTTGGGCAAAGCCCTGACCTATGGGCTAGTGCGAATCGCTTTTCGTATGCGGTATGAGGGGCTGGAGCATATCCCCCCAAAAACCCACGGCTTTATTTTGGCCAGTAACCATCGCAGCAATTTTGATCCTTTGTTTATCGCACATAAGGTTCCCGGGTCTCTCCACTTTATGGCAAAGATAGAGCTGTTTAAAAACAGATTTATCGGCTGGATATTGCGCAGCGTCAACGCATTTCCCATTAATAGGGGAAGCGGTGACTCCACGGCAATGGATACAGCCACCCAGGTTATTCAAAATGGGGGCATCCTGGTAATATTCCCGGAAGGCCACCGCTCCAAAGACGGCAAGCCATTGCGTCCCCGAAGCGGTGTGGGTATGCTGGCAGCGCAAACCGGTGCGGATGTATTGCCCTGCGCCGTATGCTATGGCAACAAGCTCTCCTTCCGCTGCACTGTTACAGTGCGGTATGGTCCGCTTATACCCCACAAGGATTTGGGGTTGGGAGAACAAGGCATGTCAGGTATCCGAGATGCAAGCAAGCTGGTTATGTCACGCATTGTGGATATGCTGGACAAGGAGGTGTCTTGCTAATCGGTTACTCCAGGAAGCTGGTACTTAGCATTCCGACAGATAGGAAAAACCCTCGTCTAACAGCTGGGTAACACCCATTTCATTAAATAGGGAGCACATAGGTGAAAATTACAGTTGCGAAAACCGCAGGCTTTTGTTTTGGTGTGCAGCGCGCTATCCGAATGACCGATGAAGCTTTGGACAGCGGCAAACAGATAGCCACACTGGGGCCGCTAATCCACAACCCTCAGGTTGTGGAGGGATTGGCTGCGCGGGGTGTTCAGGTGGTGAACGCGGCGGAGGATACCCCAGCCGGATATACAGTGGTTTTGCGTTCGCATGGGGTGAGCAAAAAGGTCTATCAGCAGTTGGGTGCACTGGGTATGGACTATTTGGACGCCACCTGCCCATTTGTTGCAAAAATTCATAATCTGGTGGCTAAAGAGTCTCTGGAAGGGAAAAATGTTCTTATTGCCGGGGACAAGGGGCATCCAGAGGTGCAGGGAATTATGGGACATGTTTCGGATCAGGTGGAATGCATCGTTTTCTTAGATCTCTCTGAACTGAACGATCTCATAAATACACAACAGATTTCTGTGGAAAAAAACTATATTTTGGTGGCACAAACCACTTTCAATCTGTTGGAGTGGCAGAAATGTGTAGAAATAACAAAAAATGTGTATACAAAAATCGATATATTTGATACAATATGTAATGCTACGATGTTGCGTCAGCGAGAAGCTGAGGATTTGGCCCAAAAATCCGATATTATGGTGGTAGTCGGCGGTCGGGGTAGCTCCAACACCCAAAAGCTTGTGCAGATATGCGGACGGCATTGCCGAACCCTGTTTGTTGAAAGCCCCAACGAATTGCATACCTTCGATTTGGGCACCCCCAGCAACATTGGCATAACGGCCGGAGCATCCACACCGGCGTTAATCATTAAGGAGGTACGTAAAACAATGAGTGAAATCGCAAATATGCAGGATGAGCTAAGCTTTGAGGAAATGTTGGAACAATCCTTTAAAATGATAAATTCCCGAGAGAAGGTAACAGGTATTGTCACCGGCGTTTCGCCAACCGAAATTTCGGTAGATATCGGCACCAAGCATGCCGGCTATGTTCCTTTTCATGAATTCACCGAAGACCCCAGCGCAAAGCTGGAAGAGCTGGTGAAAGTTGGCGACGAACTTGAGTTGATGGTCCTGCGTGTAAGCGATATGGATGGTACAGCTACTCTTTCCAAAAAGCGCCTTGATGCCATTGCCGGTTTTGAAAAGGTTGTAGAAGCTGAGCAGTCCGGTGAAATTCTGGAAGGAGTCGTAGTTGATGTGGTGAAGGGCGGCGTTATTGCCCTGACCAATGGTGTGCGGGTGTTTATCCCTGCATCGCAGGCAACTATCTCCCGTAACCAGGAGCTTGAAACCCTGCTCAAACAACCTGTCAGCTTTAAGATTCTCGAAACCAACCGTTCCCGCCGCAGAGCAGTGGCTTCTATCCGCGCAGTTCTCAAGGATCAGAGAAAAGTGCTGGAAGACAAATTCTGGGATAGCGTTGAGGTTGGCAATACCTATAAAGGCAATGTCAAATCCCTTACCAGCTATGGTGCGTTTGTGGACCTGGGTGGCGTAGACGGCATGGTGCATATCTCCGAGCTCAGCTGGAACCGCATTAAGCATCCTTCCGAAGTGGTGAAGGTTGACGATATGGTAGAGGTTTTTGTTAAGGATATCGACAAGGACAACAAGAAAATCTCCTTGGGCTACAAAAAGACCGAGGACAACCCTTGGGAAGTCCTTGCAAGAGACTATAAAGTCGGCGATACTGCAAATGTAAAGGTTGTTTCTATGACTCCCTTCGGTGCATTTGCGCAAATCCTTCCCGGTGTGGACGGACTGATTCACATTAGCCAGATTTCCAACGAGCGTGTAGGCAAACCTGCCGATGTTCTTGCCATTGGCCAAGAGGTACAAGCCAAAATCACCGATGTTGACTTTGACAAAAAACGCGTAAGCCTTTCCATCCGCGCATTGCTGGAAAAAGAAGAGCCCCAGGAAGAACAAGCACCACTGGTGTATGAGGCTGCTCCTCCTGAAGCCAACAAGGCAGACGCTGAATAAGAATCGTTATACCCAAGGCCAAATATCCGCAGTACTGCGGAGAGTACAACAAGCAACAAAGAGCGCATTGTTTCAGTGCGCTCTTTGTTTTCCCACTAAAGCGGTATAGAGCCTGTTAAAATAGGCCATACTCTTTGGTGGAATATGGGAAAGGGGTAGTATGGTGTTTTTGGCATCCCGACTGGATGCGTTAACCCAAACAGCCAGTGCCAATACAATTGTTTTTTGGCTGATGCTGGCATTTGGTTTGGCAACCTTTATTTCTATTATTCGCCGGGGACTGCACATAGCAGCTGGCAAACAGATTGCAACCCGGGCAAAAGTGGTGGATAAGTGCACCCACCATCAAAACAATACAACAGACTACCAGATAGCATTTATGAGCAGTGGCATTGTTGTACGGTTGTCGGTACCCAAAATGGTGCACAACCAACTACAAATAGGGGATACCGGTCGGTTGGTTTACCAGGGAAAACGGTTTATTTCCTTTCGCTAAGCACAAACCCAAGCATATGTAAATTCTTCCAGTAATAAGCGGCAAAAGACAATCATTTACCTTAAAA
>CAYNCW010000081.1:0-9466 GCA_964395635.1 uncultured Oscillospiraceae bacterium | reverse complement strand
ACAAGGCCGCTTGCAACCACCGGTTTACGGATTTCGTCGCACAGATACCGAATTACCTTTGAAAGACCAGCTGGCATGAGTTCCACCACGTCCGGATCTATAGTTTTTGCATATTTTACAACATTGGAATAGGCAATCCCATCAAGCATCCAAAACCGTTGGATAGAAAACAAGCCCAACTCCCTTGCACGTTTAATCAGGTTTGGCTTGATACTGATAACCCCATCTGCTTGTGTATGGTTTTTGATAAAATCCACGCAAACTTCCTTGCTGGAGAACCCCCCAATTAAATCAAGGTGTACAATGGGATATTTGCCCATTGCTTTAACCTGATCGATGATCTCTGCAATATTGCATAGGTCGCCAAACAAGATATAAACCAGTTTGCTGTCTGTTTGTGCACACCTTTTGATAGCATCCATTTCTTTTACCGCTGCAATTACTGGGCAGAAGGACACAAATTCCTCAAAAAGTTCATTGGTCAGACGCATGCTCTACGCCTCCTTTGATGATTTCCTTGTATGGGTTTTCGCAACTACGGCTAGATTATGGCACCGAAAACCCTTCTGTGTTTCTGGACTGGGATAGAATTTCAATTGTATTTGGTAGTAATTCATACAAATCCCCACAAAATGACTCATGAGCAAATTCAAAGATACGTGCATTTGGGTCTGTATTGATAGCGATAACCCGTTGGGCCCCCTGCATACCCGCCTGAAACTGCACGGAACCGGATACACCACACGCTATAAGAAGAGATGGTCGCACAGTTTGGCCGGAAAGCCCAATTTGACGTTCTGGTGAAAGCCATCCCCGCTCAATAATCCCACGTGTACAAGCGATCTCTGCATGCAGCAGTTCTGCCATACTTTCAATCAGAGCCAAATCTTCGGATTTTTGCAACCCACACCCCACAGCAATTAGCACTCTGGCTTCGGAAATCCCTCGCTTTGGAGGCAATTTTTGTAGGTGGAGCACATCCACAGCAGCGCGCTGAGCCAGCGCAGGCATTTGTATAAAGTGTATCGAACGGGTACTGTTGGTATCTGCTTCAGGTAGCACATTTTGGCGTACAGTAGCGATTTGTGGACGTGAATGGGGTGTGACAATACGTGCAAGAACATCCCCCCCAAAAGCGGGCCGCACCTGTATTAATGCATCCTTTTGCATCAGCAACTCTGTGCAGTCCGCAGTAACCCCGGTACCAAAGTGCACAGCAATACGGGATGCGATGGCTCTTCCACACGCTGTACCGCCCATTAGAACGACATCTGGTAGACATTGTTTAATGCATTGTTGCAAATGGTTAGCGCAGCGATCTACGCGAAAATAGGCATCGGGCTCGCTGCACAGAAATACCTTGTCAAGGGCAAATCCCTCCAAAAGGGGCTGGGCATGTTCAGGATGTTTGCCAATTACTGCAGCACAGATTTGCGCTCCGGATGAAGCAGTTAATTGCTGTGCACCTCCAATAAGCTGGGCAGCCAATGGATGAAGACGATGCGCTGCTTGGTCCCATTCAAGAAAAACAAACACACCACCACTCATGTTTGCTCACCTTCTTTCACCGGTAAATAAGGCATGAGTATTTCTGCCAGATAGTGGGCTTGTTTTTGTGCTGGTAAAAAATTTACTTCCGTATGGGGCTGCATGGGCGGTGAAAATATATTATCAACCTTAGTTGCAGAGCCTGCAAGCCCATAATGGTTTGGATCCTGTTGGGCAAGGTTGGCAATGCCCCACTGGGTGATTGGTTTGGTGCGAGAAGAAAGGCGTAGTTTTAAGGTAGGCAAGCGGGGTAAAAACCATTCCCTTTCCACCGAAAGTAAACAAGGCAGTTTTGCGCAAACGGTTTGAATTACCCCATCTAAATTTTGATCCACTACTAGTGAATCGGCTTGTATCTTACCAATGGAGATAACATTTGCAAGATATGGGATATCCAGCCAAGCAGCAACTGCACCTGGCACCTGGCCGGTATCACCATCGGTTGTGCGGCTACCACAGATAATCAAATCGTGTTGGCCTGCTGCCAAAATACCTTGCGCAAGTGTGTAGGAGGTTGCTAAAACATCTGCACCAGCAAAGGCGCGATCGCAGAGCAAATACCCCGAATCAACTCCCAGCGCAAACACGTCCCGCAGAATCTCGGCTGCACGCTCCGGTCCCATTGTAAATGCGTCTATGGTTCCACCAACGGCTTTGCGAATTTGCAAAGATGCCTCTACAGCAGACAGATCAAAGAGGTTGCACACAGCCTGCCCAGTGCGGATAATTAGCCCGCTAGAAGAGTCCATCCCCCCCTGCATTTGGAGTGGTACCTGTTTGATGCACACAGCGATTCGCAAATGATGTCTCCTTCCAAATATTGTTGGGGTTCATACGACATTGGGGATCAAATCGCAGCTTAAGCTCGCGACGCGCAGCTAGTTCAGTGGGGTCTGCAAACTTTGTATATAATGACCGCTTCAATTTACCAATGCCATGTTCTGTGACGATCGTTCCATTGTTTTTTATGGTTTGCTCTGCCCAGTTTGTTAAAAGTGATTGCCCTAATATGTACGCATCATAGGTGCTAGCCATAAGATTTACATGCAGGTGATTGCCCAAAATATGGCCAAAGATACAGCCACTTAGCCCGGCCTTCAACATATCGGCGCGGAACGATAGCACCTGTTTTTCTAAAGACATGTTTTCTGTACACATGTCTGTGCTTTGTTTGGTAATATCTGCACAGATTCTGTGGGCTTGTTCAATTTTAATATTCACCGCCTCTGCCACTGTGTGCCTAAAGGCTATAAGCCGCTCCATTTCATAATCGCCAGCTGTTGCCCAAGCTGCATCAAGATCTACCCCGTATTCCGATCCAAGTACCATCAGCGCTTCCGCATCAGCCTGCACAGTTTCTTCATCTGGGCCATGAAACTCCATGTATACCATTGCCTGTGTATCCACTGGCAGATCAGGCAATTCTTTTAGTTTTGCCATCATGGGCTTACGGGCCTGAACCAAATCAATGGATGCTTGGTCCATGTATTCTGCTGCCACAAGGGATGAGAACTGACTCTGTGTAGTTCGCAGTGCATCCCCAAATCGCAAAGCTTCTGCGTCCTGTGAAAAGAAAAATGCAATCCCCCATTTACAGGCTGGTGCAGGGCGCAGTTTTAAGGTGAGGGATGTGAGAACACCGCAGGTTCCTTCGCCACCTAAAAAAGCATCGGCCAGGGGATCGTCTCCACTTAGGTGCAGAATCTCTGCGTTTGGCAATACCACTGTAAAAGCAGCAATGTGATCCCTTGCTCTGCCATAGCGGTGTGAAGATGGCCCACCTGCATTGCAAGACGCTACTCCACCCACCGTCGCAGATGGTTCTGTAGGGTCGCAAGGCCAAAAAAGGGGGGGCTTTCCGCCACTCATCCGGGCAATTTCTAGCTTAAGCTGCGTCAAAGTAACACCTGGCTGTACATCAAGTAGCCAAATTCCCTCTATGTCTTGGCGCAAGGAAGTTACCTTGTTCATACGGGACAGGTTGAGGATATGACTGCTATTGGGCACTGCCCCCCCAACAATACCAGTACGTCCACCCTGTACAGTTACACTCCATCCCTGGCGCCAAAGCAGGGCAAGTATCTCGCAGAGTTCTTGTTGGCTTTGGGGAAATGAGATTGTTTGTGCAGAGCCTTCCAGTTTAGACTCATCGTGTAAGTATTCGCGGTATAGATCATCTACAGACAATATACGGCTATCCAGTGCCTCCCATGATTTTACATTCACAGCGTTTCCCTCTCTTCTGTCTCAAGAATCCGCACCAGTTCTTCAATAACAGCGGCATAATCATCAACAATGGCTACATCTGCTGCACGGTGGATTGCCGCAGTTTGGTCTGTGTTAATGGATACGAGATACTCGCTGTGATCTATACCTGCCAAAAAAGCGCCGGCTCCAGAAACTGCTGCTGCGATGCAAACCGATGGTGTAAGGAGATGCCCTGATACACCAATCAGGGTTTCCATTGGAGCCCAGGCGTTCATTGCTATTGGGCGACTTACACCAAACTGTGCACCAATGCGCTTAGAATACTTCATAAGCATCTCAATAGCTTCACGGCTTTTTACACCGCGGCCTGCTGCTAATACAAACTTGGCATCTTTTAGCCCATGAACTGGCTGTGACTGAACAACCCTAGAGGATACAACAAAATCCTTTGCTGCAAGGTGGGTAAAGTCCCACTTTCCACATATTGTTGCTGCTGAAGATGGGGGCTGTGTGCGCAATGTTTTGGCGATGCTAATACAGTATGGTTCACGCAGCAGCGATAATTTAGCCCGCAGATTGCCTGCATATGCGCCGGTTTCTATACAGCAACCCTCAGCACATGTTAGCATATCCACATCAACTGCTGCGCTGCCATGTAAGCGAACAGAAAGCCGCACGGACAGCTCTCGCCCAGCATAATCTCCACAAAACAAGTAAACTGGTGCAGGGTTTTCTTTATGTACATACACAAGTGCTTCCAATGCATTTTCTGGTTGATATGCAGTAAGCTGTACCAGCTCCAACGATTTTGTAGGGGTGAGCCGGCACAGTTCTTCTGTATTCAAGTTGCTGCCGTGTAGCACAACTGCACAACCATCATCAGGTGGCAACTGGAATGCTTCAAGTGCTCCGCTAAGTTCTTCGCATTGGGCAGGTAGATCACCCCATGCGTTGAGTACAACTTTGTATTTCATACGTTTTTTAGACGCTCCTTGAGGTAATTCTCATATAAAATACGAGCTTTTTCTGTGGGGCTTCCATCCACAATGTAAATCGGTGAGCGGGAATGGTTTGGCCTAGTAAGGTTCAAAAGTTCTACCGGGGAGAATGTCTCCTCAGGTAGAAAATCCCTTATAGGGCGATGCTCGATAGGTGTTTTACCATACTTCATCCTATCCCGCAGTGTGGGAACATGCAAAAATGAGCATGGGGAATCTCCCACTGCCAACACTATCGGCAACCGCAGAATCTGGGTGAGAACACCGCCATCCACCTTACTTTGCACTTCAATTGTATCCGGGCTGATACAGTCTAGGCGAATAACCTGGGTGACACATGGGATCCCCAGTCGCTCCGCAAGCAAAAGAGGTGTGGCAGCGTTGTCACCTTCGGGGCTTTGGGTTCCTAATAAAAATAGATCTTGTGGGTTTTCTTGGGCATATGCGGCAATCACCTGGGCAATAAGCTGCGGCGCAAAACGCAAATCCCTGTGGTCTGGAATAATGCGTAAAGCCTTATTATAACATAACGCATACAAAGTTTTTAAAAAAGATTCGGTTTCTTCTCCGCCAATGGTAAGGGCGGTAAGGAAAATTTGCGCATTTGGAGTTTCGTGTAATCTTCGTGCAAGCTCCAGTGCGCTTTCATCATAGCAGTTAATTAAACTGCGGACAAAGCCCGCGTTTACACGCAGGCTTTCGTCCATTTGCCAATCCCTTTCGGAAAGGCTATCATATTCGGGAATAATTTTTGCACAAACTAGCACGTTCATGTTACTTTTCATAGGGAATAAGCGTTCCTGCATTCATAATGCCGTTGGGGTCAAGGGCATTTTTCAGAAGCTCCATCAACCAATAAGAGCTGCCATGCTCTTCCTTCATATATGGAACACGGTATTTGCCTACACCATGGTGGTGAGCAATGGAGCCGCCATGACGTAATGTCTCTTCGCAGATAATTTTGTTGATGGGGTTGTGGTATTTTTCAATTTCTTGCTCCGGGGTGCAATCCACAACATTGTAATAATACATAAAGTACATGTTGGTACCGTTGATGTAGCTGTGAGATGAATGCCCGCCCATCATAGTGATATCCGGAATTTCGTTGACCACACGCTCAACTACAGATGCATAAATATCGTAAATGCAGCTCCAGCATCCGGACACTTCTGTTGTAAACCCAATATTTTTTGTCTGGCGAATTTGTTCCCGCTCTTCGGCAATTTTTTCGGGACCCCAGTTGAGTCCTGCAAACCATGTCTCGATAAGTTTGCTGTCAACAGTTTTGCACTCAGGATAGCGGGAGACGATTTCCAGGATGCCTTCTTCTGTGGCTTTAGCAATACTTGCAGGGCCCTCTGCCATAAAGATTAACACACATTTATCCTTGGCAAAGTGTGAAAAATAGTATTGGGCGTCATCCAAGTCGTATAGACGTGCAACAGAAGGCTTATATCCAGCCACCATCACTTCTCTGAGGATTTCAAACCCTGACTTCATGCTATCCATTACAAACCCCATAAAGCGGTTGTTTTCAGGCATGTATTTAAAGAGTTTAACGGTAACCTCCGTGATGAAACACCAAGCGCCTTCATTTCCCATGATAATATGTCGCAGATCTGGTCCAGTTGCACGGCGGGGTACATTTCTAATGCGCACGATACGGCCATCCGGAAAGACAGCTTCCAACCCCACAATCATATCTTCAATACCGCCATACAGTGTTGAAAATTGACCGATGCTGCGTACCGCCACAAGGCCGCCCATTTGCGCAAGGGGTTTTGACTGAGGGGAGTGCCCGGTTGTATAGCCCATTGCTCGAAGCTTATCATCGATTTCCTGCAGCGGTACACCGCACTCACAGGTAAGCTGCATATTATATGTATCGATGTTAAGCACTTTGTTCATCAAAGATCCATCGAGAACAATGGAGTTTTCAACAATTGTCTCGAGGCCGCCCTCTATAGAGGAACGTCCTGTGCGGGGAACAACGTTAATTTTGTGCTGATTTGCAAACTTTAACACATCAGATATTTCTTGCTTTGATTTGGCCATTACCACAGCTGCAGGTGTGGGGCGTGTATAGACACCGAAGACATCTTGATATTTGAGAAACCGGTCAACACTGCTTTCTTTGAGCACCTGCTCGTCTGTTATAACACATTCTACGCCGGCAATTTTTTGCAATTCGTTGATAATTTCCTCCCGAGACAAATGCATTGTGCCATTCCCTTTCCATATAAATTTTGTGGGTTTTGGATTGTTCCTTGGCTACATAAATGAGAAGAAGAGAAAGTGACCGGTTAAGGGCATGCGCCATCAACCGGTCACTTTCTCTTCTTCTCTTCGTTTGCAACCAGCTTCATTATATTCGCTGCAATTTCAATTGTCAACCATCAAGTTGCATAATATTTTTAAATAAATATTGGATATTTTTCTTTTATTGACAATTTGGTCATTGTATCTTATAATGGGCACAGTTACCAATAGAGAAGAAGAGAAGGGTGACTGCTGTATGTCCGTTCGTCTGGACACACAAGCAGTCACTCTTCTCTTCTTTTTGTATCCAAGCTAAAAATTTGCGGTCAAGACAACAAAAATAAAAAGTAGGAGGCAACGAACATGAGCAAACCCAAAATCAACCGCTGGTTGGCGGTGGCAATCATTGGTATGGCTGGTGGTATCAGCTTTGAACTGCCATATCTCAAGTACAATTACCAGCCTGCAATGGAATCCTTAATGGGGCTATCTGCTACACAAGTTGGCGTTGTAATGAGTACCTTCGGCTTTCTGGCACTGATCTTGTATGCACCAAGCGGTGTTATTGCAGACAGATTTAATCACAAGAAGCTTATTACATTTGGACTTGCATTTACAGGAGCACTTGCCTTTTTAATGGCAACGTTTCCACCATTTCCAGTTATGCTTGCCATACAAGTGGGCTGGGCAATCTCCACAATACTCATCATGTGGTCTGCAAGTGTTAAGGCAGTTTCCATCCTAGGGACACCAGAGGAGCAAGGTACCCTGCTTGGTTTTTCAGAAGGCGCCAGAGGCTTTGGTTGCCTAATTGCAGCTTTTGCAACACTTGCAGTATTCAATTATTTTGGTGCAGACGCTTCTTCAATGAGCTTTCGTGCGGTTATTATAACATATGGCGTATTTATGTTTTTATTTGCTATTTTGTGCTGGTTTGTTGTACCAGATGGTGATGCAGGTAAGATTGATGAAAAGGGCGAAAATGTTGAAAAGGCCTCTGCATCTGATATTCTGGGTGTGCTTAAACGTAAAACTACATGGTACTGCTCGCTGGTTATCATGGGTGTTTACATCGTATATGCATGCCTAAGCTATACATCAAGCTATTTGATTGACTGCTTTGGCATGACCATGGTTATGGCAACATTTATAGGGATGGTGCGCAATCAGGTATTTCGTTCCGCTTCTGCGCCGGTTGCTGCTCTAATAACCGCTAAGACCAGTTTGAAATCGCCATCCAAAATACTGGTTATCGCAGGAATTATAAACTTTTTTGCATTAACAGCGCTTTTTATAGTGCCAGTATCCAAGTCGCTTTTAATCCCTATGGTTGCGGTGGTTCTCCTGTCTGCATTCTGCGTATATGTTTCCCGCGGAATGTATTTTGCAACAATTGGTGAGGTGCGCACACCCAAACACATTGTGGGCACAACCATTGGTGTTGCATCGGTTATTGGATTTGTTCCAGATGCTTTTATTTATATTATTATTGGAAATTGGCAAGACACTCTTCCTGCGGTTGAAGCATACCGCAACATGTGGTTGACAGGGCTTTTGGGCACGATTATTGCTTTGGTTTCTTGTGTGCTGCTGATTAGAGAAATCAAACATCAGAATGCTTTAACAGCACAAGCATCTCCTGCTTTATAAAAAGACGGATAAGAACAGAATTGTAGCTCCAACCTCAGGCTGTAAAGGAAAGGGAACTCTCGCTGCTTTGCGAGAGTTCCCCTTTTTTCTATGGTTTGACCGATATGTACCTTCCGGCCTTTACAGCGGATTGATTTATTTTATAGAAGCTGTATTTGTACCTAGCTTGGCTACTACTTCAGGGGATTTCTCTTGTACCGGTAAACGTTCACTGAGTATTGGTAGGCCGTTTTGTTGGTAATCTTCTTTGAAAGAATCGAATTTTCTTGGGTTTTTTGCGATACAAATAAGGCCTACACACATGAGAATCATCAAAAACATGTTGGGGAATCCACCTAAATTGGATGCAGCTTTAATACCATCAATGCCGGCAAAACTAATAAGAATCCAGGTTACTGCACCAATTGAGCATCCCCAAAGAATTTTTAGCCAGGCGGGTGACTCCTGATTTTCTTGGTCAATTCCTGATGTACACAATCCAGACATTGCAACTGTGTTTGAATCCGAAGCAGTGACAAAGGAAATGAATACAATAAAAATATAAAACGGTATTACCAAAATAGAAAACGGAAGCTGTTTTAGTATTTGATAAACAACCGATTCAGTGCCAAGCGTTTGCATTGTTTTAAAAAACCCAAAGCCCTGAAGCTCATAATATAGGGATGAAGTTGAGAACAAGCTCATCCAAACAGTTCCAAATATAGATGGGATAATAAAGTTACAGACGATAATGTCTCGCACAGTATATCCATATGCAATTCGTCCTAGGAAGATTGCACAGACAGGGGTCCAAGCAAGCCAGT
>CAYNCW010000080.1:0-9485 GCA_964395635.1 uncultured Oscillospiraceae bacterium | reverse complement strand
GATGCGGTTTTGCCAATCTTACAAAATAACTGTTCCCCCAATATTGTATTTGTTGTTAATACAGCCTTAGGGTATGACAGCTGGGTTCAAGCGGTAGGGAAAGAGCGTTTGATGCTTGGTTTTCCCTCTGCCGGAGGAGAGAGAAAAAGTGGAGTGGTCAGCTATTTTGTTGGTAGCGGTTGGCAAAGGTGCTTTCAAACAACAACCTTTGCGGAATATACTGGCGAAAAAACACGTCGTGTAAAAGCACTTATCAAACTCTTCAATCAAGCAAATATCCCATCTGTATTTTGCAGCAATATGGATGCATGGCAAAAAACACATGTTGCAATCATTACAAACATAGCAAATGCCTTGTATGGCCATGGGTGCAATTCTTATAAATTGGCTTGTTCCCCCAAGGATGTAACCAATATGATCCTTGGCATAAAGGAAGGGCTAAAGGTTCTTAGGGAGCAAGGGATAGAGCCTACCCCTAAAAAATTATGGTGGCTGAATCTGCCCACGGCTCTAGTGAGCTATGCATTCCGCTTGTTCATGGGTACCAAGATGGCCGAAATAACCATGGCCAGACACTGCCTGGCTGCACCAACAGAAATGATAGTGCTGCAAAAGGAATTTGACCAACTCATAAAAAATAGCAAGCTAAAAACCCCGGTAATCGATGCACTAAAACGCAACTTACAAGAATACGTAGGCAATTACCAATCAGATGAAACAACAGGATAGAGAAGTTAGAATCCCTTTCTCTATGGTTTGAAAGCTTAACAAAAACAGGTGAGTATTCTGCCAACAGCGGTGTTAAAAATGCCGTGCTTCCCATATTTTAAATAGACACAACCAAAGCTGTCGACAGTATATTTGGCAGCTTTTTGTATATAAAAAATGGATCTAAGGCTATTTCCATAAAAGAAAGGAATATCCACATCAATCCTACCCAATATGCAGGGTTCATACAGGTATTTAGCTTACTTTCAATCTATAAAACAGGGTAAATTAGGATATCAAATCATTTCATCAGCAGATGGTCTGAAACGCACAAAGAGAAGTTAATGCATATACTGAAAAGGGGATTGATACTCTTTAGGCATTGTTTATACTTTCGTGGTCCCAAGTAGGATGATGCAGTTTACGCCTACTTTGGGCAATTGATAAAGTCCCCATCAATATATCTGCCCAAAGAGAATACTGCTTTATCATACCTAAATACAAAAAATCTATCGGAATGCCATACAAAGGGAGCGTAAAACAACTGCATGAATATACAACAGAAAGAAAGGAGCAAATGAATAACCATGCCCAATTCATTTGATTATTATAGAGGCGATCCAGGATATCACTGTGGGGAATGCAATGAACACCACCATGGCTGTGACCATTGCCCAAGATGCTGTGTAGGCCCCACTGGTACTACGGGAGCTACAGGTGCAACAGGCACAACCGGTGTAACGGGTGCTACTGGGGATCCAGGAGATCCTGGTGTAACCGGCGCAACCGGCGCAACCGGTGCAATAGGCGCAACCGGTCCAACCGGAACAACAGGTGCCACAGGTGCCACAGGTGCAATCGGTATAACAGGTGCCACTGGCCCAACAGGTCCCACCGGTGCTGCAGGCGCAGCAGGTTTAGCAGGCGCAACCGGTGCAACTGGCGCCACAGGAGCCACAGGTGCAGCAGGATTAGCAGGTGCAACCGGGGCTACTGGAGCCACCGGAGCAGTTGGTGCTACCGGCGCTACCGGCGCAACCGGTGCAACTGGCGCAACCGGAGCCACTGGCGCAACCGGCGCAACCGGTGCCACTGGCGCAACTGGAGCCACCGGCGCAACCGGCGCAACCGGTGCAACAGGTGCTACTGGCGCAACCGGCGCAGGAGCAATTATTCCCTTCGCCTCCGGCACACCCTTAGCATTGTCCTCTTTGGTAACAGGTGCTGCAAATATTCCAGGGTTTGTAGGGTTTGGTGCATCCGGAGCAGGCTTAACGACATTAGGCCCAGTTATCGACTTAACCGGTATTGGCAGTGCTTTGGATTTTGCGTTTAATGTTCCCAGAAACGCAACCATCACAGATCTTTCCGCAACCTTTAGTGTATCTGCTGCTGTTACCTTGGTTGGTACAGCTACAGTGAATGCAGAACTCTATGTTGCGCCTGCCGGTAGCAATATTTTTACACCTTTGGCAGGCACCCTAATCACCTTAGCACCCCCGCTGACAGGTATAGTAACCATCGGTACAGTTGCTACAGGGGCTTTGCATGGTCTGTCTATTGCCGTAGCGGCAGATTCCAGGCTGCTCCTTGTATTTTCTATTACTACAACAGGCAGTGAAATTGCCGATGTTGTTATAGGCTATGCAAGCGGCGGGTTAAACCTGGTTTAATACAGGCTTTTCTCATAACCCACGTTTATAATCATTCATACAACTACAGTGTAAGATAAACTGTAGTCTATGCCAACCAAAAGGGCAAGGCATCTGTACATACTATAGATGCCTTGCCCTATTTTATTTACTATCAGACAAACAGTGTGATGGCGCAGTATACCAGCAGCAGCGCCAAAATGGCATTTACTACCTTCGCATGTTTGGCCAGTATCTTACAGAACACTGCACCGAACAGTGCCCAAAAGACAGTTCCGGAAAATCCCACAAAGGCAAGGAGTATGGCAAACCCAAACAATGCCCAGGAGGACTGAAATGCAGGCAATATATAGGCCGACATGGATGTAATGGCATATATATAAATTTTGGGGTTAACAAACTGCAAAAGCATACCAGTAGGAAAACTTGCCCCTTTTGTCTGCTCTACGCCAATATCCGACCCACTTTTCCATATCTTCCATGCCAGATACAACATATACGCAGCCCCGATACTCAGCATATATAGCTTTACTTTAGGTATATAGGTAAACAATGCACTGCTAAATAAGGTGCATATGGGCATCACAACAGCAAACCCGGCAAATACCCCCAAATTAAAGGGGAAGCTCTTTTTAAATCCAAAACGAACGGCATTGCTCATGGACATAATATTGTTAGGCCCAGGGGTAAATGCTGTGACAAAGATATAGATGAGAAAAGCGGAAAGGTTAAACATAATGCCCTCCATGGTGTTTATTTGGATACCCAAAGCCCAGTATCCTGTAGATAACAGTAGTACCAATTGCAGCAATTGTCAAGGATAAATGATAAAGATATTTGCAGGGCTTAAGAAAGTTGATCATTTAATAGGGTACTTATAAACATACTATAAAAACATCCGAATCCTCACTCCATATGGTGGACAAGGATTCGGATGTTCTATGTTTTCCCTTAGTTAGATGCCACTGATATGCTTTATGGCTCCTGATCCCAGGGTTCAATGAAAAAGATAACCGGACGAAACCCGTCGGTGCAGGATACAACCTGGCAGCGCTTATCTGCAGAAAGGCACTGGGCCCCCTGGCGCACCAGCAATATATCCTTAAAGATATCCGACCATGCCCAGGTGCAGAAGCCAGCCGGCACCTTGCGACCGTCGGTGATATACACATCCCCCTCTTTGCATTTTGCGCATAAGGGGATAGGGTCGCCAGCATATTGTGCCACCAAATCCTCCATCAACAGCCGTTTTAACACCGTTATTTTCACATACTTAGACATGCAAAATCCTCCTACTCCACCTGACCGGTGGCAACAATATCCGCACCGGTTTCTAGTATATTCGCTACCAAAACATCATACCGATGCACCGGAGGCTCTGCACAAACCTTGCGGATTTCTTCCATACAGGCTAGCTGCTTATCCAAGGGAATAGGGGCGCTGGAGCGAACCGGCACCAATGGTGTGGCAGCTCCTTCCACCTTGACGGTGGAGGTTAGAATACGCATAGGGTGGATAAATTCACTGCTGGCATATTCTTCGCCCCGCTTGCAGGTATGTCCCTCCATAAAGGAGATAACATCGCCTTCGCCCCGCACTGTAATTTCACAGCCCACCGGGCAGATGATACAGGTTATTATCTTTTCTACCATGCCCTATACCTCCTTTACCAGATCGATGACAAGCTCACCTGCAGTTAAATCCGCAGTGTTTACCCCGATATGCTCCATTTCACCGGGATTCACACGGATAGCCTTTTTGTTTGTAAGCTCCTTACCGCCACAGCTGGCCACAATTCGCACCTTTTTGTCCGGGGCAGATACCCGGAAGTACAGCTGTATCTCCTGATCCTCACCGGTTAGCCGAATATGCTGTGGGCAGATGTATCGCACACCATTGCCTGGTTTACACACCACTGTCCCGGTAGTGTCAGGGAAGCTGCCCATGGCAAAACGAGCTGCCTCTCTGCCTGCGATCGCACTTTCGGTGGATACATTATCCACAAGGTCATTGACATGCACCACATTGCCGCTGGCAAATATCCCGGCTACCGATGTTTGCATAAACTGATCCACCACTGGGCCATTTGTCACCGGGCTTATCTCCACCGTTGCCGCCCGGCTCAGCTCGTTTTCCGGTATCAGCCCCACCGAAAGCAGCAGGGTATCACAGGGATAAAACACCTGGGTTTCGGGTATAGGTTTTTTGTGTTCATCCACTTTGGCCACATACACGCCCTCTACCCGCTGATTGCCCACAATGCGGGTAATGGTGTGGGAGAGCAGCAGGGGAATGCCAAAGTCATCCAAACATTGCACCCGGTTGCGGGTTAGCCCGGCCAAAAAGTCCATCAGCTCCACCACCGCAACCACCTTAGCTCCCTCCAGGGTCATCCGCCGGGCCATTATCATCCCAATATCCCCGGATCCTAAAATCACAACCTCCCGGCCCACCATCTCGTTCTGGCGGTTCATCAGTCGTTGGGCTGCACCGGCAGTATACACACCGGCCGGACGTGTACCAGGAATCTGAATATTGCCTCTGGTGCGTTCCCGGCAGCCCATAGCCAGCACCACACTTTTAGGGTGAATACAGGTAATGCCGTGCTCTGCATTTACACAAAAGATAGTGCCATCCGGCCGCACCTCCAGCACCATGGAATCCATCAATGTTTCCACTCCAAGGCTTTTGGCCTGGTCTATAAACCTTCCGGCATATTCCGGCCCGGTAAGCTCCTGGTCAAAATAAGCAAGTCCAAAGCCGGGATGGATGCACTGCTGCAAAATACCCCCTAAGGAAGTATCCCGCTCCACCACCAGCACCCGTTCTGCACCCTGTTTTTTTGCGGCCACAGCGGCAGCAAGCCCTCCAGGTCCACCACCGATAACCGCCACATCGCAGTTTAGTTCATACATTGCTTTTTCCCCTTTCCGCTAACGCACCTTGCCGGTAATCATAAAGGAACCGGGCTGGTTTTTGTTTACCTGCTGGGTGGAAATACCCAGTTCCCGGGCCAGAATCTCGAGGACCCTGGGGCCACAAAAACCGCCTTGACACCGGCCCATTCCTGCGCGAAGGCGGCGCTTGACAGCGTCCATAGACCGGGCGGGGATAGGCCGATGGATAGCATCTACAATCTCCCCTTCAGTGATGGTTTCACAACGGCAGACCACACGGCCATATAGCGGGTTTTCCCGGATCAAAGCATCCTGCTCCGCCCGGTCCAGCCCATGGAAGCGGGGAATGCCTCGGCGAATGGGATCGAAGTTAGGGTTAAAGCCCGCCTGCATACCGATACTCAACAGGGTTTGAGCCACATATTTGCCCAAGGATGCCGAAGCGGTAAGCCCGGTGGAGCGCACACCCGAAAGGTTTACATAGTTTTGCAAGTCCTCGTAGGTATCCACATGCAGGCCTTCTGGATTGCGGTTTGGCCGCAGGCCACTGTATTGGGTAATGGTATCCCGCAGATTGACACCGGGAATCAACCGGCGCACATCCTCCTCCACACTGGCAAGCCCCACAGCATCGGTGGAGGTATCCTGCTTGTCAGTGAGATCTTCGGCGGTGGGGCCTACCAGCATATTTCCGTGAATGGTGGGGCACATGAGCTTGCCTTTGGTCACTTTGGTGGGAATAGGCAACACAATGTGGTTTACCTTACAGTCGGTATTTTTGTCCAGTATGTAAAACTGGCCTTTGCGGGGATTGACGGTGTACTCGTTTTTACCCACCATTCCGGCAATCTCGTCGCAATATAGCCCTGCCGCATTGACAATATAGGTGGCCTTGATCTCTCCGGCGGTGGTGTCGGCCCCCACCACCTTGCCGTTTTCTGTGCGAATACCGGTAACCTTGGTGCCCAGCAGAAAGTCCGCCCCGTTTTGTTGGGCATTTTCCGCATAGGCCACCACCAGTAAAAAGGGATCGATAATGCTTTCTCTGGGAATGTACAGGCCAGCCTTGACATCGGGGCTCAGGTTGGGTTCCATTTCCAACAACTGTGGGCCGGTGAGGTATTCCACATCGTACACCCGGTTTTTAAAGGCCTTTTCCTTAAGTGCAGGCAGTTGGTCAAACTGCTCCTGGGTAAAGGCAGGCAGAATCGCCCCCACCTTGGAATAGGGCAGATCCAGCTGCTGGGTCAGCAGGTCGTACATGGGATTGGCAGCCACAACCAGCTGGGACTCCAAGGTTCCGGGTGGTGCATCGTATCCAGTGTGGATAATTGCGCTGTTGGATTTGGAGGCATCGCCCCCCACATCCTCGTTTTTATCCACAACCAGCACCTTCAGCCGGTATTTGGTCAGCTCCCGTGCAATGGCACATCCCACTGCACCGGCGCCGATAACCAAAACATCGGTAGTTATCATGGTTTTATTTCCCCTTTCAAGGCTTGGTATACTACAGGTAGGTATGGCGGAAAAGGGCAACGCACCCTTATCCGCCATACCGCTGTTTATGGGCAACGAGTACTCCGGCGACGTTGTAATACTTTTATAGTTAGCTGCCGCCGCACTATCATAGACTGTTAATTTTCTTCCCAGGCTTTTGCCCGTTCCACTGCCCGGTGCCAGTTGTATAGCAGGCTTTCCCGCTGGTCGGCGCTCATGGTGGGCTCAAATCTGCGGCCCAGCTTCCATTTGGAGGTGAGTTCGTCCAGGCTCTTAAACTCCCCGGTACCAAAGGCTGCCAGATAAGCAGCGCCCAGAGCAGTGGTTTCGGTAATCACCGGCACATCCACCGGTATCCCTAGAATATCTGCCTGGAACTGCATCAGAAGGTTGTTGGCCACCATACCGCCGTCCACCCGCATTACCTGGATGGGAATGCCTGCATCGGTGTTCATAACATCCAGGTTATCCTTCACCTGGTAGGCAACGCTCTCCAAAGTAGCCCGCACAATCTGCTCCTTGGTGGTGCCGCCGGTAAGCCCCACAATGGTGCCTCTGGCGTATTGATCCCAGTGGGGGGCAGCAAGCCCTGCAAAGGCGGGAACAAAAAACACGCCGCCGGTGTTGGCAACCGAAGCTGCCATCTCCTCGGTTTGCGCCGAGTTTGTGATAATCTGCAGCTTATCCCGCAGCCACTGCACTGCGGCTCCGGCAATATACACACCGCCATCCAAAGCAAAGGTCATCTTTTTATCCAGCCCCCAGGCAACGGTGGTCAGCAGCCCATTTTCAGAATACACAGGCTTGTCGCCGGTGTTCATCAGCATAAAGCAGCCGGTGCCATAGGTGGTTTTCACTGTGCCGGGTGTATAGCAAGCCTGGCCAAACAGCGCTGCTTGCTGATCCACCACAGAGCCGGAGATGGGAATCTTTACGCCAAAAAAGTCTAGGGGATCGGTGTAGCCATAAATTTCTGCGCTGTCCCGAATCTCTGGCAGCACAGATTTGGGAATCCCAACCATCTCTAAAATCTCATCATCCCACACGCCGGTGTGGATATTCAGCAGCATGGTGCGGGAAGCGGTGGATTGGTCGGTGATATGTACATTGCCGTGGGTCAGCTTCCAGATCATCCAAGAATCCAGGGTTCCGGCGATTAGATCCCCTGCCTTGGCTTTGGCCATGGCCCCATCAACATTCTCCAAAATCCACTTGATCTTGGTGGCACTGAAATAGGAGTCGATTACCAGCCCGGTTTTCTGGCGGATACGCTCACCGTACTGTTCTGCCAGCTGGTCGGCATAGCGGGCGGTTCTTCTATCCTGCCATACAATGGCGTTGTACACCGGCTTGCCGGTATTTTTGTCCCAGACCATACAGGTTTCGCCTTGGTTATCCAGCCCGATACAGGCAATCTGGTTGCTCTCAATCCCCGCCTCTTTTATAGCCATGTTGATAGATTCCAAAATAGCATCCCAAATCTCCATGGGATCATGCTCCACCCAACCGGATTCGGGGTAAATCTGGGTATGCTCTTTATACCCTCTGGCAGCAACATTCCAGCTTTCGTCCAACAGCAGGGCAGTGGTTCCGGTGGTACCCTGATCCAGCCCCAAATAATATTTTTTAGCCATTGTCTATTCCCTCCCAATCCTTCACTTATGTATTGGCATGAGCCGTTTCTGCCTCTAGGATGGCAGCGCTTTGTTTGTCTTCGGCCTCGGTGCTTTTGGTCATCAGCATTGCCAGCCCAATGGCCAGAACACCGGCTACAATTTTGGAAACAACCACTGCAGTAATGGCTTCGGGATTCACCCCGGCAGTAAAGCCTAGATGATCTCCCAGGGCTGCGGTTGCAGGCACCAGCCAGGCGGTGTTGATAATTTTGCCCCGGGCATTCATGTCCTTCATCATTTTGTACACCGGAATGGAGTTGGCCAGGGTAAAGACAATACCGGCAGTGGAGGTTGCATCCATCCCCAACCCTTTGCCAATGGCGCTGAGGGGTTTATCCAAAACCTTGGTGAGAAGATGTAGTACAGGGAAGGTACCCAGCAGTACAATTCCAATGCTGCCGATGATCCCCAGCGCTTCGCCGATAGGCGCCATACCGGGAATCAGCACCACACCGGTCATGGCCTCAAAGGCTGCTGCACCAAGCCCGATGGTGATAACCACCACAATAAACTTACCAAACCAGATACAGCCCTTAATCATACCGTTGGGGATAAACTAAAGGCCCAAAGCCAGCAAAATGGAGATTATCAGCACCGGAACACTGTTTACAAGAACCATATTCATGTTGTATCCGGCAATCCATCCACCCAAAATGGAACCCACCGGAACGGTGATAAGGCCAATAAGCAGCCCTTTGGCGAAATACGGCTGATCTCGCTTTTCAATCAGTCCCAGCCCAACCGGAATGGAAAATACGATGGTGCAGCCCAGCATAGAGGCCACAATCAAGCCGGAAAACAACCCCGCCTGGGGATCCAGCGCCAGGCTCATAGCCAAGGGATACCCGCCGGTATCGTTTGGCAGAATCGAGCCAAAGATGGATGGATCGGCGCCAATAGCGGTAAGCCCCGGGATAATCACTGGCCCAAGATACTGGGAGATAACCGGTGCCAGGCAGACAATTCCCACCATACCCAGCGCCAAAGGCCCCATAGAGTTAAACCCTTCTTCAAATTTTTCCCCCAAACCAAATTTGTTGCCCAATATTCTGTCG
>CAYNCW010000079.1:0-9498 GCA_964395635.1 uncultured Oscillospiraceae bacterium | reverse complement strand
TTTTCTGGCGCGTTCCCGTTGGCGATCCATAGAGATTAGGAAGCTGTCTTCATCCACCTGAATACCAGCATCCTCAGCAATTTCTTTGGTGAGATCCAAGGGGAAGCCAAAGGTATCGTATAGGCGGAATGCATCCTCGCCGTCTATGCAGCGGTTGCCGCTAATTTGTGCAGTGGAGATTCTGTCTATAATCTCTTGGAGCATTTCCATGCCTTGCTCGATGGTTTTGGCAAAGCGCTCTTCTTCGGTGCGGATAACCTTGCGGATGTACTCTGCATTATCGGTGAGATCGGGATAAGAAGCGTTGTTCTCAGCAATTACAGTGTCACACACCTTATACAAAAATGGCTCGGTTATACCCAGCAGTCTTCCATGACGAGCAGCCCGGCGCAGCAGACGGCGCAGTACATACCCCCGGCCTTCGTTTTGAGGCACAACCCCATCTCCCACCATAAAGACGGTAGAACGTATATGGTCGGTGACTACACGCAGGGAAACATCGGTTTTCTCGCTCTTTTTATATTCCACACCGGCAATGGATGCCACATGCTTCATAATATTTTGTACAGTATCCACCTCAAAGAGGTTACCTACCCCCTGCATAATACAGGCGAGGCGCTCAAGTCCCATACCGGTATCAATATTGGGGTATTCCAAGGGGGTGTAGGTGCCTTGGCCGTCTGAGTTAAACTGGGTAAACACCAGGTTCCAAAACTCCACATACCGGTCGCAGTCGCAGCCCACAGCACAATTGGGATTATCGCATCCATGCTCTGGGCCACGGTCAAAGTAGATTTCGGAGCAGGGGCCACAGGGGCCGGAGCCAATCTCCCAAAAGTTGTCCTCCTTGCCCAAGCGGACAATTCTGCCAGGGTCGACACCGCGCTTTTGGGTCCATATAGCAAAGGCTTCGTCGTCATCCTGATAGATAGACACCCAGAGCTTATCCACAGGGATTTCCATCACTTGGGTAATAAACTCCCAAGCCCATTTGGTTGCGTCCTCTTTAAAGTAATCGCCAAAAGAAAAGTTGCCCAGCATCTCAAAAAAGGTGCCGTGGCGGCTTGTTTTGCCCACACGCTCAATATCCGGTGTGCGGATGCATTTTTGGCAGGTGGCCACCCGTTTGTTGGGTGGTGTTTCTAGGCCCAAAAAGTACTTCTTAAGCGGTGCCATGCCGGAATTTATAAGCAGCAGGCTTTGGTCTTCTTGAGGAACCAGCGGTGCGCTGGGCATCCGCAGATGTCCTTTACTTTCAAAAAACGAGAGGAATTTTTCCCGTATCTCGTTGAGTCCCATCCATTCCACGTAAACATCCCCTTTTTTCTTGTTGCTCAGTTGCAGGTTCCAAACCCACTGTACATCACAATTCTGCAAAAAGCATAAGCAGCCAAAGGCTGCTGTGAATTTGCAGTATCTTCTATTTAACAGCGTTTCGGTCTAAACTGAAATTGGTATTACAACCATTTTTAGGAGTATTCCAAGCTTGATTATACAATATGCAATCCGTCACTGTCAATGAAATCAAGGCCGGAAGCGGAAAACCCTATTCCGGCCTATGGGGTATAGGCGTTTTCTATTGTGGCAAAAACAGCTAAGGGCTAGCCTCCTGGCTGTCCGAATTATCATCCCCGGATTTATCCGCAAGCTCCACACCGTGAACCGGAACTGAAAAATCCCCATCAGGATAGCAGTACTTGGCCATTTCCCGCAGGGTATCCAGCATCCGCAGGCTTTGGCGCTCAAAGGTGGTGGCATCAATATACAGATACCAGTCCTGGAGCACGGCAGGCAACCCTTTGTAAAAACTGCTTTGTTCCAGCATCTTAATGGTCACATCCCGCTGGTCACAGAAAATGGCCTTAACCGCCATAAAGTCTGCCCGGCCGCTTTCGCTTTGTGCCGATGGGGCAGGGTAGGACCACTGGGTATACTCCGCTGCAATATTGGTAAGCCCAGCAGCTTGCAACAACTGGTGCTCTAAGGTATCCCCAGTGGCAACGGTAAAGTCCAGCAGCCGCAGATAGAGAACCGGCACAGATTTTTCTTGGGCAAATGGGGCAGTTGCGTCGCTTATCAATTCCAGCTGCTCTTGAAAATAATCGGTAAAGGCTTCTCCCAAGGCACCACCGGTGGTTTGGCCGTTTAGCAGCACGGACAGGATGTGGTAACTGCTGTATAAAGCATCCAAGCTTTCAGCATGGGGCAGTACAGCAATCTCTACATTCATCTGTTGCAAGGCGATGGTGTCTGCTTCGGACAAGGGGGCTTCGGTCAACACCAGATGGGGTTGCAGCTCTTTAATCTGCTCTAAGTTGGGCATCAGCGCTGTGCCGCAACGGGGAAGCGTTTGGGTTTGGGCGGGGTAATCGCAGTAGTCGGACACCCCCACCAGCTGGTCTTCGGCTTTGAGATCATAGAGCTTTTCAGTGAGAGAGGGGGCCAGACTGATGATCTTTCCAGGGCGGACTTTTAAATCAGCACCGGCAGCGGATACCGGGTATTCCGGATCCTCTTCCGGCAAAACCTCCTCCTGGCTTTGGGAGGAGGAAGCATCCTGATCCTTGCCGAAGGGGAGCTTAAGATTGTCCAGCAGGCTGCATCCCCCCAGCAAAACAGCCAACAACAGGGTGCAGAGCGGTAGCAGCGGTGTAAAACATCTTCTTCTCATAGGCGTGTCGTTTCCTTTACACAGTAGCGTCAGTTATACCTGAGTTGGGTTGTTCAACGGTCTTGAATGCATAGTCCACCAAGGCTTCCAGGTCGGTATAGGTTTCCAGCTTGCCGCTGCGACGGCGCAGCTCGGCAGCGCCGTGCCAGCCCTTAAAATAATGGGCTGCATGGGTTCGGGCTTCCCGCATGGCTCTGTGCTCGCCTTTATAAGAGCAGGAAAGGCGGATATGCTGTAGCAGCACCTGCATTTTTTCCTCCGGCTTAGGGTCGGGGAGCAGTATGCCTTGTTCCATCCAGGCAGCAATCTGACGGAACACCCAAGGGGCACCCAGGGCACCCCGGCCCACCATTACCAGATCCACACCGGTATGGGTGTACATTTCCATGGCGCTTTGGGGGCTATCCACATCTCCGTTGCCAATCACTGGGATAGACACCGCCTGCTTTACCGCCCGAATACTGTCCAGATCCACCGGTGGGGCATACATCTGCTTGCGGGTGCGCCCATGGACAGTGACGGCTGCAGCCCCCATACGCTGGGCAAGCTGGGCAGCCTCCACTACATTCACCATAGTTTCATCCCAGCCCTTGCGAAACTTCACCGTCACCGGAACATTCCCGGCGGCTTCTACCACCGCGGCAATAATTTCCCCAGCCAGGGGCAGATTTTTCATTAGTGCACTACCGCTGCCACCTCCTGCAATTTTCGGGGCAGGGCAGCCCATGTTGATGTCGATGATATGGGGGCGGTAGCCAAGGGCTGTTTTGGCAGCTTGGGCCATGGTTTCCGGTTCATCCCCAAACAGCTGGATGCCCTGGGGGCAAAGGTGGGGCTGATCCCCCAGCTCCAGCAATTGGGCCGATTTTTCCGATTGGTAGGAAAGGCCCTTGGCGCTGACCATTTCTCCCACCACATACACAGCGCCCCATTGGGCGCAGATTTCGCGAAATGCCCGGTCAGCCACCCCTGCCATGGGGGCCAGGGCAGCAGCTTTGGGTATTTTCAGGTTGCCTATCTGCAAGGTATCACATCCGTTAGGTAGTTTATATAGTCTGGCTATTTTGAACAAGAACCATTCAGCGGTGCTCTCACTATGCCAGCAAACATAAGTTTAGCAAAAATCTCGCAATTTGACAATGATTTGTGCTATACTATAATCAATAGATTCCACAGTGTATCGCTAGACTACACAGGGGGACAAGCATGAAAGCCGGTGGCAAATACCGGGGTGAATATACAATAGGAGAACAACTATGAAACTACTGGCAGTTGACGGCAACTCCATACTTAACCGGGCTTTTTATGGTATCCGGCTGCTTTCCACCAAGGACGGCATTTACACAAACGCTATTTACGGCTTTTTAACCATATTGCTGCGGATGCGTCAGGAGGTGGAGCCGGATGCAGTTGCCGTCACCTTTGATATGCGGGAGCCAACCTTTCGCCACAAAAAATATGATGGCTACAAGGCTCAGCGCAAAGGGATGCCGGAGGAGCTGGCACAGCAGTTGCCACTGCTTAAGGAATTGCTGGAATACCTGGGATACCCCATTGTTCAGCTGGCAGGATACGAAGCAGACGACCTTTTGGGAACATTGGCAAAAAGTGCCTGCAACAGCGGCAACCAATGTGTTATAGCCACAGGGGACCGGGACAGCTTTCAGCTAATCGACAATTGTACATCGGTGCGGCTTGCCTCCACAAAGGCCGGGCGGCCGGTGGCAGAGGTATACGACCAGGCAGCTATTCAGGAAAAATACGGGATTGCCCCTGCCCAGCTCATTGATGTAAAGGCTCTGATGGGGGACACCTCGGACAACATTCCCGGCGTCGCAGGGATAGGGGAGAAAACTGCCCTAACCTTGATACAAACCTTTCAAAGCTTGGATACCCTCTATCAAAGCCTGGAAACTGCGGATATCCGGACATCGGTAAAGGAAAAGCTGATAACCGGCAAGGAAATGGCACTACTGAGCAAAGAGCTAGCTACCATTGACTGTCAAGCTCCCATTGATGCTGCCACCGACCAATATGCACTGCGCCCTGTGGACAATGCCAAAGCATATGGGCTAATGTCTCGGCTGGAACTGTTTAGCCTTATGGAAAAGTGCGGCGTATCCCCCCAGGACAGCACTTCTGCACCGACTCAAGCAGATCCGGAAGAAGCCCAGCCCATGGATATTCACTGCGGCGCGCCGCTGTCAGAGTGTTTGGCGGGACTGAAGGTAGTGGATATGCTTTGTGAATTTGCAGAGCAGGAGCTTACAGTGGTATGTGTGGTGGGAGACAATGGACTGTACCTATACGACAGTGATCTGGAAGCCGTAGCCAGAGACCTGCTTACCAACCCATTGCCCAAACGAGTAAACGGCCTTAAACAGATTCACCGCTATGCCATAACCAAAGGGTTTTCCCCGGAAAACATACAATTTGATGCGGAAATTGCCGCCTATATCTTAAACCCCACTGCCAACGACTACTCGTTAAAGCGGCTGATGGCAGAGTATGGAGTAGCCTCCTCCCAGGTGGGGAGTTTTTTCGGAGCCTATGGGGATCTGCTCCAGGACTGTGCAGGGTTTACCGCCCTTGCGGATCTCCTCGCCCAAAAACTGGGGGAGAACAGCCAGATGAAGCTGTTTACCCAGATTGAACTGCCCTTGGCCAAGGTGCTGGCGGCTATGGAGCTCGCCGGTATCGCCCTTGACACCCAAGGGCTGCGATCCTATGGGGAAAAGCTGGACAGTGAGATAGCCAAATATCAGCAGGAGATTTACAGCCTAGCGGGAGAACAGTTCAACATCAATTCCCCCAAACAGCTGGGGGTAATTCTGTTTGAGAAGCTGGGGCTGCCCCATGGAAAAAAAACCAAAACCGGCTATTCTACCAACGCAGATGTATTGGAAAGTTTATCGGACAAACATCAGATAGTCCGACAGATTCTGGAATACCGGCAGGTGGCTAAGCTAAAATCCACCTATGTGGATGGACTGCTGGGCCAGGTGGGGGAGGATGGCAGAATCCACACCACCTTCCAGCAAACACTCACCCGCACCGGGCGGATCTCCTCCACCGAGCCCAACATGCAGAATATCCCCATTCGCACCCCCTTAGGCAGTGAGCTGCGCCGGTTTTTTCGGTCAGAGGCGGGTATGGTGCTGCTGGATGCAGACTATTCCCAGATTGAACTGCGGGTACTAGCCCATATTGCTAAGGACAAAAATATGATAGCTGCCTTCCAGTCCGGGGAGGATATTCACCAAAACACAGCGGCCCAGGTGTTTGATATGCCCCCCATGATGGTAACTCCCCTGATGCGCAGCAGGGCAAAAGCGGTTAACTTCGGTATTGTTTACGGTATAGGGGCCTTCTCGTTGTCCCAAGATATTGGGGTAAGCGTATCTGAGGCAGATCAGTATATTAAGAGCTATCTGGCTACCTATAGTGGTGTGCGCCAATATATGGAGGACATTGTGGAATTCGGCAAAAAATATGGATATGTAAAGACCATGTTTGAGCGCCGCCGATATCTGCCGGAGCTTTCTTCCTCTAACCGACCGCTGCGGGAATTTGGCAAGCGTGTGGCCATGAACACCCCTATTCAGGGAACAGCAGCGGATATTATCAAGATAGCCATGGTGCGGGTCTATGACCGGTTGCAGCGAGAAAAGCTCCAGGCGCGGCTGATTTTACAGGTGCACGATGAACTGATTGTAGAATGCCCTGAGTCCGAGATAGAGATTGCAGCAATGCTTCTGCGGGAAGAAATGGAACGAGCAGCTGCCATGGCAGTACCTCTGGAAGCAGATGTAGGCAAAGGCGACAACTGGCTGGAGGCAAAATGAGGATGGTAGAGATTTTGCCCATAGCCAGAGAGCATTTGGATGGGGTGGTAGCCCTGGAACAGGAGTGTTTTTCATCTCCTTGGAGCTTAAATTCCTTTTTGGCTGAGCTGGAGAACCCAATGGCGGTGTTTTATGTAGCACTGCTGGAAGGGCAAGTTGTAGGGTATGCCGGGATGCACCATGTGCTGGACGAAGGGCAGATAACCAATGTAGCGGTTACCGCTGGTTGTCGTGGACGAGGGGTAGGCAAAGGGCTGGTGGGTGCATTAATGGCATATGCTAAAGAGCATGAGCTGTGTACAGTGACTCTGGAGGTGCGGGTATCCAACCACACTGCCATCGGTTTGTATGATGGGTATGGGTTTGTACAGGTGGGGGTCCGCCGGGGGTATTATCTGAGCCCCACCGAGGATGCGCTGCTGATGACCGCAGAGCTGTAAAGGATTGGAAAAACAATAAAAAGCCCGCCAACAGCGGTGCAGATGGGTCTGCACCGCTGTGGGCGGGCTGAGGGTAAATCTTTAAACCTATTTTTGAAAATCCTTGTACAGCATACTGGTTTGAATACCGCTGTTTCTCTGGTATTTTCCGCTTTGGTAGGGGAGATAGTCCCCTTGGATGGTGTGGTAATAGATTTGACAGATCTCTACATTGGGATAGATTCGGATAGGCTGGATACAGTGGATTTCCAGTGTCCAGTATCCGCTGAACCCCACATCCCCGAATCCTGCGGTGACATGGATGTACATGCCCAACCGCCCCACCGAGGAACGTCCCTCCAGCATAGGAACCAGGTTTTGGGTTTGGGTAAATTCCACAGTGCGGCCCAGATACAGCTTGCCAGGCTCCAACACGATGCCTTCCTCCGGGATGGTTAAGGTTTCCCAGGGGTTGTCCTTTTTCATATCCAGCTGATGCTGGGTGTATACCACAAGCTGGTTGTGCAGCCTCAGGTTATAGCTGTTGGGATTTAGGCGACCGGCATCAAATGGGTCAATGACAATATCGCCGCCCAGACGTTTTTCTATCTCCAAACCGGATAAAATCATGTAAGGGGTTCCTTCCGTTTTTGTTTTTCATTATACATACCATAGAAAGCCGCTGTCAATAGGTCGGTTCTGGCAGCGGACTCACTCTTTTTAGGAGGTTGCTCTCTGTGAAGTTGTTGGCTATTGAAAGTTCATGTGACGAAACCGCCGCCGCTGTGGTGGAGGATGGCCGCAAGGTATTGTCCTCCAAGATATATTCCCAGATAGAGGAACACAAGCTATATGGCGGGGTGGTGCCTGAAATTGCATCCCGCCGCCATGTGGAAACCATTGTGCCTATTACCAATGCAGCATTGGAACAAGCACAGCTAACCCTGGAGGAAATAGATGCTGTTGCGGTCACCTATGCCCCGGGGCTTATCGGTGCGCTGTTGGTGGGGGTTAACTTTGCAAAGGGTCTGGCCCTGGCTGCGGGGAAGCCGCTGGTGCCGGTGCATCATATCCGAGGGCATATTGCCGCATGTTATCTGGCATATCCGGAGCTCAAACCGCCCTTTCTCTGCCTGGTTGTATCCGGTGGGCACAGCCATATTGTGGAGGTGCTGGACTACACCACCTTTCGCACAGTGGGTAAAACCCGAGACGATGCGCCGGGAGAAGCCTTTGATAAGGTTGCCCGAGTAATGGGGATGGGGTATCCTGGGGGGGTGGCTATTGATGAAGCGGCCCGCCAGGGAGACAGGACAAAATACAAGCTACCCTGGCCCAAGGTGGAGGGAAGCCCCTATGATTTTAGTTTTTCTGGGCTAAAAACAGCGGTGATTAATCTGGCCCACAATGCAGAGCAAAAGGGAGAGAAGCTGGAAATGAACCACCTGGCTGCTTCCTTTAGCCACACCGTAGCGGAGATTCTCACCAGCCGTTTTTTTACAGCAGCAAAGGATCTGGGGTATAAAACATTGGCCTGTGCCGGAGGGGTGGCAGCCAACAGCCAGCTGCGAGAGGCATTGCACCAGGCAGCAAAGGAAAGTGGCTGCACCTTGCATATACCCCCGCTGTCACTGTGTGGGGACAATGCGGCTATGATTGGTGCCCAGGGATATTATGAGTATCTGGCAGGAAACACCGCCGACAGTAGCTTGAATGCGGTGGCCAGCAAAACCATTGAATAAAAGGCAATAGAACAAAGCGCGGAATGTGAAGGTTCTGCGCTTTTTGTATTCCAGCAAGGGCTGCTTAGGAGGTGGTATTGCCCTGTGCCATGGGCACAAAATGTTGCTTTCAAAAGTGTTTTATGATAAAGTTAATTCAATTACAAAGAACGGAATCAATGTGAGGGGCAAAATGAGCATCCAATTAAACAAAGGGCAGCGGCTGGAACAGGTTGCACGGTTGTATTACGAACAGAATAAAACCCAAAGCGAAATTGCAGAGCAACTAGGGGTTTCCCGCCCTTTGGTAAGTCGTATGCTGCAGGAAGCACGGGATATGGGCATTGTGGAGATACGTATTCACACCCTTGCCGATGGAAACAATCTGGTGCTGAATCAAGCAAAAAACGTATTCGGTATTCATGGTGGTATGCTGCTGCCAGATGCAGGGGAAGACCATGTTCTCAACCAGTCTTTGGCTCAGGCAGCCATACAATATATCCAAGGGCTGGGGGGCGGACGGCTGGGCATTGGCTGGGGGCATATCATCGGCACGGTGGTGTCCCTGTTGGAGCAACGCACGCCCCAGCAGGATGTTTTTACCGATGTCAGCCCCATGGTGGGCAATAGTGGTATATCCATTCGCAACTACCATTCCAATGAAAATGTTCGCATCATCGCCCATCAAACTATGGCTACGCCCCATTATCTCCATACCCCTGCCTTTGCAGAAACCCGCCAGGATTTGGATCTTTTGCAGCAAACCGAACATTACAAAGCCGTTTATCGGGAATGGGAACGGCTGGATGTTGCTTTGGTGAACATTGGTAACTACCCCTCTA
>CAYNCW010000078.1:0-9509 GCA_964395635.1 uncultured Oscillospiraceae bacterium | reverse complement strand
ACTTTGACAGCGCCATTGAGGTGCTGTCGCTTGTGCAGGAGATCAGTAAAAAATTTGGCACAACCGTTGTGATGATTACGCACAACGCTGCAATTTCCGCGATGGCGCATCGCGTGTATAAATTTCGCAGCGGCGAAGTGGTGGATGTAACACAAAACCGCGACCCCGCCCCGGCAAGGAGGGTTCAGTGGTGATGAAGCTAAACAAAGCTGTGCCGCGTGTAATCACAGAGAACAAAGGGACATATCTCGGCATCTTCTACATGGTGCTGCTGTCAAGTTTTCTGTTTGTGTTCTTTATGTTGGCGGCGGTCAACCTTTCCACCAATAAGGACTCCTATTTTAAGGATTATGCGATGGGCGATATTGAGTTTGCCGCCCGCTCGGAAATTGCAAAGGTCAGTGATATTGAAAAGCAGTTCGGCGTGAAAATGGAAGCCGCTCTAACCCGGGATTACGATTATGACGGCAAAACAATACGCCTGTTTACGCCGAACAGCAAGGTCAACATTCCCGCCGTTATTGATGGCACAATGCCAAATCCGGGTGAGATTGCCCTCGACCCACAGTTTGCCAAGACCAACGGCTACACAATCGGTGGCAGAATTAAGATTGACGGTAAAAACTACTCCATTTCAGGTACCGTATGCCTGCCGAACTACGCCTATGTGCTTAAAAAGCCGGGTGATCTTGTCAATGACTTTAACACCTTTGGCATTGGGGTAATGAATGAAAGCGACCTCAAAACTGGCGAGCTGCTTTACTCGGTGAAGTTTGATACACCGCAAAGAGATATCTTCTCGCAGGCAAAGCCGCTGAAAGCCTACCTAAATAAGCAGGGTGTGGAGCTGCTCTCCTGGAACTACGCCAAATACCAGATGAAAACCAACATGCCGGACGTAGAAGTGCAGATGATCACCGTCTACTCGTGGATACTCCCACCTTTTTTGATGCTGATTTCGGCGGCATTGGCGGCGGCGGTGTTAGGTCGTATGGTCAAGAGCCAGTCCGGCGTTATCGGCACGCTCTATGCCTCGGGTTATCGCAAGAGCGAGATTATGCGCCACTATCTAAGCTATCCGTTTTGGCTTGGTATAGCGGGTGGTGTGCTGGGCGGTGTTTTGGGAATGGTGGCTTTTGTGCCTTTCCTAAACATAATGCTCACTTTCTTCCCCATGCCGATTAAGGCGCTCACCTTTAATCCGCTGTATATTTTACTAGGCACAGCGCTGACTACCGCAATCCTCTGTGCGGGCGTGTACCTTTCACTGAAAAAAGCACTCACAGCCTCGCCGGTAACACTGATGCGCGGCGAGCTAAAATCTAAAAAGTCCGGCTTGCTCGAAAAACGTCTGCGGCTTCGGGGACTGAGCTTTGAGAGCCGTTTTTCCATACGTGAGCAGCTTCGCTCACTGCCGCGGCTTTCCTTAATGCTTGTCGGCATCTTTGCGGCAACGGCGCTTTTAATGTTCGGGCTGATCACCAAAAGCTCGATGGACTATCTCATCAGTGGTGAGGGCACGAAAGCGACACTAAACTACAACTACGAATACGGGCTGCATGTCCCCCAAAATTCTGTACCTCCCATGGGTGGCGAGGCGATTGCCGGACGAAAATTTGTGCCGGAGCAAAACCCCGAGCAGCGGTTTGAGATTATCGGCGCTGTGCCAAACGGGCGGGTTGTCTCGCTGTTTGACAAAAGCGGCAAGCCTATCGAGCTGGACGACAGCAAAGCCGTCATCACCAAAACCATGGCAGCCAAATATAGTCTCAAGCCCGGGGATACCCAGCGCTTTGCCGACATTATTTCGGACCGGGAGCTGTCCATTGTCATAACCGACATTGCCGACACCAGCCTTGGGGACTACATCTTCGTGTCACTGGAGCATTTTGACAGGCTGCTGGGTTGGGAAAAGGGCAGCTACAACGCCATTATGTCCGATGCACCGCTTGACATCGACCCCGCTCTTGTCTACAAACTCACCACGCCGGAAAGCCTTGTAGACAGCCTTGCCGACTATATGCTGCTTATGAATGCCGTACTGTACGGCATCGCGGTTGTAGCAGCCATTATTGCCATGATTATTCTCTATATCCTCGCCGCAGTGAGCATTGACGAGCAAAAGGGCAGCATTGCACTGATGAAGGTGTTCGGCTACAGAAAGGGCGAGGTGGGCGCACTGATGACCAACAGTTCCCGCTGGCTGGTGCTCATAGGCTATGCCATCGGCGTGCCCGTTTCCTACTTCGCCATTGGCACAGCACTGACATTTATCTTTGGGCTGCTAAATCTGACGATTGAAGTCCGGCTGGATTGGTACTATATTCTGCTGGGGCTTCTGCTCATTGTGGGCGCATTTGAGCTCTCTAAAAAGCTATGTATGCGCAAGATTGAAGCAGTTCCCATGAGCGAGGCGCTAAAAGCGCAGAGAGAGTGATAATCCATGTTTAAAATAACGTAAAATTGATATGGAAGCCCTGCTCATCACCATTCCAAGGCGAGGTCGAGCTAATCACCGACAAAAGGTCGAGGAGGTTCTCGGACTCATCGACTAAGACTTTAAAAAGCTTTCGGTCATTAAAAGGTCCGTGCGATACTCTATAATGGTATAGTTCGACCGTCCTCTAACCAATAAGTAGTTTACAAACTGGTCGAGTAGGTCAAATTCAGTAGTTTTTTAGTGCTATGATGATCTCCGTACTTTCAGTATATTTTACATTTCATATCATTGAATTTGTGTGGTAAAAGTGGTATACTTATATACAAAAAGAAGCCCTGACTTATGGCGAGCTCCTTGCGTAAAATCATTCTTACCCTGTAATGTGAGTTAACAGGGTGATAACAAAGAGGTTTGTAAACCCTTTGAAAGCTGTTTGCTTTAGGCAGGCAGCTTTTATTAAAAAAATTTCAAGAGACAAATTTTTTTTCTTATGATATAGGTGAGGGACTTGAAAAATTAGATCGAATGGATTGCTTTAATGTTTGACACGAACCTTAAGGAGATCAGCCTATTATGAACGATAATAAACAGATCTTGATTGTTGAAGACAATTTCGATATACAGGAATTATTGCTAAACTTTTTACAGGAGGAAGGCTACTGCGTGTCAGCCGCGAGCGACGGAGTAGAAGCGATAACTGTATTTCGTAGGATGCCGTTCGACCTCGTGATACTCGACATCATGCTGCCTAAAATAGACGGGTATGGTGTATTGGAACTTATAAAGCAGGAATCGGAAACCCCCGTTATTCTTTTGACGGCACTGGATGGGGAGGAAAATCAATTAAAAGGATATGACTTGCTTGCGGATGATTATGTGACTAAACCATTTTCTATGCCTATCCTGCTCAAAAAAATTGCAGCAGTTCTTCGCCGTGGTTCGAATTCGTCCAACAATACACAGACTTCTAATTGCGAACAAATAGCTTATCTAGACCTTTTGCTTTTTTTGGACGAGTACCGCGTTTTTGTAAAAGAGCGGGAAATTGAGCTAACGCACAAAGAATTTGAAGTTTTGAGGGAATTGTTAGCTAACCAAGGTAAGGTGCTAAGCCGTGAAACACTGCTAAACCGAATTTGGAATTATGATTTTATTGGTGACGCAAGAGTAGTTGATACGCATATTAAAAATCTCCGAAAAAAGCTTGACATAGGGTATATCGAAACAATACGAGGGGTGGGTTATCGCATTGATAAAAAAACTTAAAGGGAATCTCACTGCAAAAATATTTTTGATTACCGCATCCATGCTCCTACTGTGTAGCGTATGCACATATATCTTGATTGCGTTTGTTATGCCTATCACATACTATGACAGACTTGATGAGGAATTCCAGCAGAAGGTGTTGAATCTGACCCATGAACTTGAATTTTCAACGCCCCTCCAAATCAAAAACATAGCAGAAGGATTTGCGAAACAAAATAAGACCTATGTTGCATTACTCAATGAAAACGGTATCCCCATCAATGATATGATCTTTGATTATTCAGTCGATGAAAGGGGTGGGTTTTTCACAATGCTGGGGTCTCTGCTCCGTCACCCCAATGAGAAGCAGTCTACATTCCTAAGCATTAGGTTTGAGCTAGATAATTCTCCTGAGGCATATACGTTAATGACAAATTATAATCCTCTGGAGGTAAACCAAGCAGCGGCAGCTTTAGATAGTTTATTACCGTGGATACTACTGGCGGCGGTCGTGATTGCACTGCTCGGCTCGCTGCTTTATATGCGCTACATTACAAAGCCAATTGTCAACATAAGTCGAATATCCAAAAAACTGGCTGAATTAGACTTTAGTTGGCGTTGTGATGAGGGACGTTCCGATGAAATCGGCATACTTGCATGCAGCTTAAACGACCTATCTACTAGGCTGGACAAAACGCTAAAGGAATTGGAAAATGCTAACGCCGCACTAAAGGATGAAATTGCACGTGAACGTGATATTGAGCGTAAGCGGCAGGAGCTTTTTGCGGCAATTTCCCATGAGCTAAAGACACCAATCACCGTACTCAAAGGTCAACTGGACGGAATGCTTCATAACATCGGAATATACAAGGACAGGGAGAAATATCTTGCCCGAGCGTCCGAAGTTACAGATACCTTGGAAAGCATGGTTCGGGAGATACTGGACATTTCACGCATGGAGTCATCGGGCTTTTCGGCAAATAAGGAGCGCTTTGACTTCTCAAAGCTTGCGGCACAGCAGGTTAAATCCCTTGTTCCTCTGGCAGAGCAGAAAAATGTTCAAATGCGTGCTGACATCCAAAATGACTTAACCATTTCAGCGGACGAACACCTGTTAAAAAGAGCGGTGGGCAACCTGATAAACAACGCCATAAGCTACACACCAAGCGGTGAAACAGTTGTTGTTGAGGTTTACCAAAAAGACAATGCAATCGTCTTTTCGGTATTAAATACAGGTGCACATATACCTGAACAAGATCTGCCCCATTTGTTAGAGGCATTTTACCGGGTAGAGCACTCTCGTAACAGAAAGACCGGCGGCAGTGGACTTGGCCTATATCTCGTCAAAACCATACTGGAACAACACGGCTCTGAATGTGTCATTCAAAATACGCCAAGCGGTGTACTTGCAACATTTCACATTGAAATATAACAAACAGCGAAGCGGCAATTTGGCCGCTTCTTTTTATGTCAAAAACCACACAAGAAAAACACAATCGCCACAAGGTAATCACAAATAAGTTTGCTAAAATGGCTTTGTAAATTTAGAAAAAGGAGCGAACTTATGAAAATCAAATTGCAAGATGTATCTATGACCTATCCAACGGGGAAGAAGGCTTTGCAAAATCTATCAATGGAAATAGAAAGTCCTAATCTCATTGGGTTAATCGGGCCAAACGGCGCAGGAAAAAGTACATTGATGAAGTTATTGTCCGCAGGGCTTTTACCTACAGAGGGGTGCATCCATATGGATGGTGAACCGCTTAGTAAAAAGGAAACGGAGCTGAAGACAAAGCTTGGTTATTTACCGCAGTCCTTCGGTTTATATGATGAGCTTACGGTTTGGCAGTTTCTCGATTATATGGCTAGTTTGAAGACAATTACAAACAGCAAGCAGATGATTGAGAAGGTCATTGCCGATACCAACTTAACTGATAAGCGGCGGTCTTGCATTCGCACCTTGTCGGGAGGGCAACGTCAGCGGGTAGGGATTGCACAAGCGCTTTTAGGCAATCCCGAATTGTTGATTTTTGACGAACCCACCGTAGGGTTAGACCCAGAGGAACGGATTAAGTTCCGCAATTTGTTTTCACAGATGGCGCAGAACCGCATCCTTATTTTGTCAACCCATATCATTGAGGATGTGCAAGCGCTATGTAACAGGATTATTGTAATTAACCACGGTTATGTACTGTTTGATGGAAATCCCGAAACATTGGTGCAGCAATCACATGGGCATGTTGGTGTTTTTATCGAAAAAACGGCAGTACATAACCCTGGTTATAGCATAACCTCACGCATTAATACAGCAAGCGGTATCGCCTGCCGCATAGTGGCTGAACAACTTCCTGATTTTGCGGAAATCACAGAGCCTACTTTAGAAGATGCATATATGTATCTCATAACTAAGGAGGGTGGCAAGCTATGAGATTGGGACGGCTTTTTCTATCAGAACTAAGCAGGCTTTGGCGTTCGTACATCACATGGTTGGTTGTGGGGCTTACGCTGTGTGCTCCTGCTATTGGATATTCTTTTATAACACTTGCAGTTCCTGTAACAAAAGCTTCGGTAAATATTGCAAATCCATCATTGTCAGGTGCTCTTTGCGGTGCAATGCTGTTCGCACTTCTGACACTCTATGAGCTTAGCCGTATTCGAAGAAACAACATGAGTTTGATAGCTGATAGTATTGTATCACCTATTACACTGCATGTAATAAAACTGCTCGCACTATTATGTATAGGCTTTATCACCACATGTTCCACCATGCTTTTATTTTTGCCTTACACCGCTATGAGGATGGGACAGGCATTTTTGCCAATACTGTATGTACAAAGCTACCTGGTGTTTATGGCGTTTGCAATAGCATTTGCATGCATTGCAGCGGCAGCTTTCTATCAGATTTCCCAAAGAACCGATGTGGCATTTGTCTTGTTTTTCTGTTTCTTTGTATTTGGACTTTTGACTACTGATAGCTTTTTATTACGTTGGGCAAGCCCATTGGTGCCAGTATTTTCCGACGATTTCAGTAATGCAAGGGTGATTCGTATGGCAATGTACAATCGATTGTTTTGGGTGCTTGCACTGGGTGGGGTATGGCTTATGTCGTTATTTTGCGTGCGCAGATATGGCTTTGGATTGATAGGCTCAATTTTAAGAAACGTTCATAAAAGTTTATATCCCATTTTGGCAGTCATACTGATTCTATGCAGTGGGTTTACTTATACCTCACAACCGTTTATTGACAACAGTCCACCTGAATATATCATGGACGAATCAGCCTTTGAATATAATGAACAGCTTGTTGTAACCGACATGAACGCGGATGTAACCCTAAATGCAAATCAGGGTACATTGAGCGGAATTGCCACATATGAAATTGAGAATACAGGCGATACTGATACCCAAGCCAAATTGACTGTTATACCGGGTTATGCTGTGTATTCAGCTAAATTAAACGGTCAGCCTATACAGTACACTGATTTAAACAATGACCTTAACAATGCCAAGGATATCGTCATAACCATTCCGGCGGGCATAAAGGGAAGTCTTGCGGTAGAATACGGGGGCTACCCCAAGGAATGGTCGATGTCCAAATCACTTTTGATGGGTAGTGAAATAAGTGAAGCCTATGTATGTCTGGATACCAAAAGCGTAGTGCCCATGCTGAACGCTGCAGGGAAAGCCGAACTTCGCTGTAATGTGACCATGCCCAAACATATGGCTCTAATAAGCGGCCGACCAACAACAATTATTTCAGAAAATAGCAACGGTACAAATACGTGGCAGATTGTAGGTGTGAATGTAATTCCTAGGATTCACGCAGGCGATTATGTAATGGAAAGCTTTAAAGAGCAGGGCATGGCAATTGAGTTCTATTACAGCCGCAAGCACAAGGAGACAATGGATAAGTTAGGTGCAATTGAGATGATCCGCACCACGTTGCAGTATTGCGCCGAGCAGTACGGGCCGTTACCGTTCGATGAAAGCAATCCCTTAAAGCTGCTGCAAGCTACTGCATATTTAATGGGAGGGCAGGCAGGCGGTAACATGAGCATTATGGGAGAGATGACATTCAACGAGGAAAATTTAAATGACCCTGCAAGGGGAGCAAAGGGTGCAGAGGTTTTGGCACACGAAATCATCCATCAGTGGTGGGGTCTTACGTTTATCATGCCCGATGAGGGCGAATGGAGCAACGAAGGCTTGACTTGCTACACCACCTACCGGCTAATGAAGAAGCTTTACGGTGAAGCATATGCCAAAGAGCACTATGTAGATCTTTGGCAAGATGGATATGATGCATATAGCCGCTCTTTCTATCAGCGTAATCCCGAATATGTAGAAGTTCTGCCGGAGAACTATGCCGCTGTAATTAGAATGTCTGAGTTTAGCACGCTGCGTTATAACGTAATGCCACTAAAGCTGCTAAAGGCTGCTGAGCTGTTAGGCGGAGAGGATAAGTTGGACGCTGTGTTATCTGATTTATTCCATAACATTGATCCAATGGCTCCGTTTATGACTTACGACAGCTTTTTAAAAGCTTGCAATCTTACGAGGGAGGACTTGAATCTTGATTAAGTTATTTGCTTATGAGTTAAAAAGGCTATTAATAAATAAATCCTTTTTTACAATGTTGTTGATTATTGCAGTATACTCATTTTATATCCTAAGCACAAGCACAATACTTGGCACAGCAGGAACTGCACCCTTTTCAGCATGGAGCTACGGTGCATTTTTAAACGGAGTTTTGCCGCTAATGGTTGTTATACTGCTGTTTTTCGTGTCCTTTTTATATACTAAGCAAGAGAAGCAGGTTCAGGCTCTGACGACCGCAACACCATTTAACCCGAGGTTGTACAGACTTTTGCGCCTTATTGCAATTGCTGCCGGATATACGCTACTATGCGCCGTTATCACAATAATCAGCATGATATTTTATGCGTTGGTATTTCGGTTTACAAATTTCTTAAATTTTATCTTCCCTATCATCGTTACACTTGTGCCAACATTTTTATTTATTGTTGGTGTGTCAATGCTACTCGGCAGAAAGAGCGTTTATCTGGTGTATGCTTGTATGGTAATTTTTCCCCTACTGATTGCACTACCGTTTCCAGTAGCACAGGATTTATTCGGATACAGCTTCTTTAGTACTTATCCGTTGGCGTTGTCAATTGCGGAAAACGGTGAGCCGTTGTTCACGCTACCGTTGGCTTTTGTACTATACAAGATGTCATATTCAGTAACCGGTATAGGTATGATTGCGGCAAGTCTGCTAGGTTGCAAAAGGAATCTTGGGTAATTGTAATATAATAGACTCTTGATGGAGACAGTAGGCAATCTTTATAACCATATTATCAGAAAGATTTAAGGAGTACATCTTTTTACCATCCAAACGATTTAGATAATACAATTCGCCATCTGCCAAAAATATTGTTGCAACCATATCCGGCAGATTTTCATAGTTTTCGGTTTTAGTGTCAAAAAAGTAAAGCTCATATCTATCACCGATAAAGTAATCCTTTGCCCATCATAGGCTATGTTGTTCGTAGGAATGTCTAACCGCTCCATTTTCCCACTTGCTCTGTTTAATCGAATTATATCGCTACCAAAAAATAAATGCTCTGCTCATCTAAGAAAAAAGCTTTTACCCCATGCAGGAAAAACTAGTTATTGTTATTTTGCGTAATAGTTCCCATCAGAAGCTTTTTGTCCATATCAATGTTTTTTTCATACATGATTTTTTTACTAAAGGTGCGAGTGTCAACACCTATAATAGATATTCGGTCAACAAAATCATGAAACCCCGATTTGTTTATGTTGT
>CAYNCW010000077.1:0-9513 GCA_964395635.1 uncultured Oscillospiraceae bacterium | reverse complement strand
AATATTGGTGTTAACAGTAGTTTCTACTTTTTATCACCAATCAATAGGATGATTTATCAGAACGATGATGATCTTTTCCTTTTTTTTGATGGAGAGGGAATGGCAGAATACCATGCCGCATATATATTAAAATTTAATTATAGGACTGAAACAATAACTGAAATAAAGCAGTATTCATTTGCAGATTCAAATTTGTGTTTAGTCTCTGATTCATATTTCATTTATCAATATTATCAATCACCGAAGTTAGATCCGTATATTTCAATTTTAAACAGCGATTTGATTGAAATAACTAATTTTCATATTGCACCAGAGGATGGAATAAAAGAGGTATTGTCTATGCACTATTTGCAAAATACCGATTCAATAAAAGTAATCTACACAAACAATACAGGTAATGAAAATGAAATTGTTTATAACTTATAATATATAATACTGTATTATCTGTGCAGCTGTCAGGCTAAACCGCAAAAGGAACGCAGCTAATCAATGCGTTCCTTTTGCGGTTTACTTATAAACATGCCCTACTGAGCATTACAGAAGCTTTGCTCCATGATTCGCAGGCAACTTTCCCGGTTTACTTGATATACTACGAAAACAGGGTGTACAGGTTTAGCAAACAACCGTTTATCCACAAGCAACTGACCATCAGCCCATCCACCGCTGAAATCAACGTCACAAGCCTCGTGGCGCATTACCTCCACTATGGAAGGATCAATTACAGCACAAACAGTAACAGCATCATGGATAGATACAGCCCCGTTGTTGCAGATATCCAAAAGTGTACATCTGCGTATAAAATCCTCGGTAACTGCACCAGCAAAATCGCCCACATAGGAACACTTACGAAATCTTGCAGCATCCTCTTGAGCACACAAAACCGTTTCGGTGGCATCCAGTGTACACAATCGTACCTTACAGCCGCTAGTTAACACAATTTGAGCAGCTTCTGGGTCATCGTAGAAATTGGCCTCGGCCACTGGGCTACGATTGCCGTGTTTTACAGCGCCACCCATAATAACAATTTCTTCAATTTGGCTGCTTACAGTAGGATCCATACGCAGCACCATAGCGATATTGGTTAGTGGGCCCACCGCTACCAGTGTTATCTTTTCTTTGGACGCCTTTAAGGTATCCAAAATAAAACTGCAAGCATGCCTTGATTGGGGAGTGATGGTTGCAGGGGGTAAATCCAAATACTTGGTGTGGATGGACACATGCTCACCGTCAATAATTTGCTCTACAGCTTGTTTTCGTATATTGGATACCCTACCCGGTAGCAGATACTGTACCATGGGTTCCGGGCAACCTGGGTATACAGGAATGTCCTTCTTTAGGAACTGAACTACCCGCAATGTGTTTTCTACGGTGTAGGCAAGGGGCTGGTTTCCGTGAACAACTGTTATTCCCAGGATTTCTAGTTGCGTACTTAGTGCTGCCACTGCAATGGCTATGGCGTCATCGGTACCTGTATCCACATCCAAAATAATTTTCCTTGGGGTCATTTTTGTTGTCACTCCTTATGTAAGCGATTTGCCCGGAAATACAATACATCAAGCAAGCTACTGCATTGCTTCGGCAAGTTGCACTTTTTTTATCGGGCCGGCAAAACTATTGAATGGCTTGGATAGTATTTTTATGGTCAACTCCACAATGGGGCCGGTAGCTAGGATACCCAAGAGGGTACCCACACCAACAATCCCCCCCATAAAATATCCGGCAACAACAAACAAAGCGTCCAATGCTATTCTAACATATTTTAGCTTGCACTGGAACTTATCCACCAAATACAGGGAGATAAATTCGATAGGACCAATGCCCAAACTCACGCTGATATAGGCACCTACGCCAAAAGAAAACACGATACAACCACACAGAAGAAAAAGCCCTTTTGTATAAATAGGTGCTGTGTTCAATGCAAATGTGTTTAGAATAGTTTCTCGAAAAAGATCTATGAGTGGACCGGTGGTAAAGGTTGTGATAACAGTGCCGATATTGATATATTTTCTACCAAAAGCCAGCATTAGCCCCAGCAACACCATGTTGTTTACAGTTGTTATCTGGCCATAGCTAAGGCCGGTTAATGCATGTTCCCCCTCCACAAAAACCGAAAAGGGATCCGATCCCAATCCGCAGGCATAATAGGTTGCAATACCAAATGGCATAAACAAAACGGGCACTATCAACAGGAGCACTCTTTTGGCAACAGAGGGTAGGTTGATTTCCTGCAACTTGTTCATGGTACACCTCATATTATAATAATTTACCAATCGGCCTGCTTTCAGGCGCACTTTAAGATGCCCAACACAACAATGGGTGAGCAATGACTAAAGTGTATTGGCTGGTGGGTTATAGATTGCTTAGCTTTTTATGGTAAGTTGACAGCAAACCCTCTACCTTTTCCAGGACTTTACTGGTTTTTAAACGAACATTCTCTCCTCCGATGACCATAAGATTACCGTTGGCAAACACAGTATCCACAGCATGGCCGGTGCCAGCATACAACAAATTGCTGAGTCTGGTATTGTGGTTGGTGAGAGAGATGTCTTTGCTCATATCCACCAATATGAGGTCGGCTTTATATCCTTCCTGCAATTGCCCCAGGTTTTTGTGGCCCAGTGCTTTGGCCCCGTTGGAGGTCATCATTTGGTAGCTCTGGGTAAGGTTCATGGCAGTGGGATCCAGGGTTATGCCCTTTTGCAGATAAGCGCCGGCTCTGGCTTCCCGAATCATGTCCCGGGTGGAGCTACTGGCCTCTCCGTCACAGCCCATACAAACGTTGATATCCCGCTGCAGCATCTGATGGATTTTGGGGATACCGTCGCTTATTTTCATATTGGTGTTGGGGCAGTGCACAGGGTTGGCTTCAGTTTCTTTAATTAGATCCAACTCATAATCTTCCAGCCAGATACTGTGTGCAAGCAGTGTATTTTGATCCAGAATACCGTAATGGTACAGGGTTTCCGCCTCCCACCATCCTGTGCGGTCACGAACATCCTTGGTTTCCTTTTTACCCTCGGCCAGATGTGTGTGAAAGATAAGCCCCCGCTCGTTGGCAAAAGCCTTTAATGCCTGCATCAACTCCTTAGAGCAGGCTGGCAGACCGGCTGGGGCAACTGCTGTGGAGAGCTGTCCACCCAATTTGCCGTGATACCGGTCATAAATTTCTTGAGATTCCCGCAGGCACTGATGGATGCTCATAACAGGGGTTGCTTCGTTTTCTGCAATATCGGTGTGTCCTATTCCAATCGTTGCACGAATACCCGAGTCCTTGATGGCTTGGATAGTTGCATCCAGGAACTGATAGCCCCCCATATCGTTGATGGTTGTGGTGCCAAACCGCATGGACTGCATACACCCAACCAATACCGAATAGTAGTAATCCTCTTCGGTCATTCTGTCTTCGGCGGCAAACATACGAACCAGCCATTGGGTGATGGTATAATCATCCATATATCCCTTTAAAAAGGTTTGCAGCATATGTGTGTGACAATCAACAAATGCAGGCATTGCCAGCTTGCCTTGTGCATCTATTATGGTTACAGGCTCTTGAGGTTCTTGGATAAAATCCCCTATTGCTTCTATAAGATCATTGCGGATTAAAATATCTTTTTTCGCGGTTGTAAGGGTTTGAAAATTTGCAATATCGCAGTTTTTAATTAAAAACATACCCATTTTAACACTCCCATCTGTTGCTTAAGGGTTAATCAAGCTTATCCAGCTTTTCTATAGCTCTCAAGGTAATTTTAGTCATCAGTTCCACACGTTTTGGGTAATCCACATTGTTTGATGTGCTCATCTGCCCATATCCATCGTATAGATTTTTGCCAGCTAACAGAATGGTACCTGCACGCAGTCCACCCAGTAGCGAGGACACCACAAACAAGGTAGAGCTTTCGTTTTCAACTACCTTGACACCGGCATCAGTCCATTTTTGAATGCGCTGTTGCCACCCATCATGTGCACCGGGGGATTCTATGTAAAAAGCATCGTGGCTGCGCACCAAGCCAAGCACCGGTTCTACCCCCAGTTCCCTTGCACTGTCTCTCAGAGCGTTTACAACGTCAATATCTGCGATGGCCGGATATTCCAGTGGAATATATTCGGGGGTAGTTCCATCCCCCCGCACTGCACCAGTGCAGATAACAATAGAGCCTTCGGGCAGATCCCGCTGCAGGCTGCCACAGGTACCCATGCGAATCAGGTTTTTTGCGCCAATATGCTTGAGCTCTTCCACACAGATAGCAACCGCTGTGCCGCCCATACCGGTGGCCATAACCGAAACATCCACACCGTTATAGCTTCCGGTGTAGGTGGGATTTCCCCTGGAGACTGCCTTGCAGCTATACTCGTCAAACAGCCGTGCAATCATTTCGCAGCGGGCAGGATCCCCTGGCAGTATCACACTTTTGGCAATATCTGTTTCATCAAGTCCAATATGCCACATCTTTCCTTGTGGATTGGTAAGTTTTCTGGATCCATATGCCATAAACACCCATACCTTTCCAAAGTTTATTTATTTTTGAAACCGTACTCGAAATTTAATACAATCGCCATTGTAATGGTCTTTGGTATACACCAGTGGCTCATCCGCATAATTCAGCCAGGTGGAAGATACCAGTATAAAATTGTTTCCATTAAACTTAATATTGGGAATCTGCCTGGATAGTCCGCTGGGTGCCGGGGTGAATGTGCACAAAACGCACTTAACCTGCTCGTGAAAAACCTGGCTTAGCCTTTCTTCTACTGCAGCTGCATCTGCTGGTTGGCTTATATCCTGCATCAGGTTGCGGGGGAAATAAAAGTTGGTAAATACAGCTGGAATTTGTCCATCCAAGCTGTAGATGCATTGCAGCACACTGAGTTCTTCGCCCTTTGCATCCAATGTGGTATCCAAAAACTCATCATAGGTTAGCTGATAGGTCTTGCGGAAAATGGTGTGAATGGTGTCACTCTGTTTTTCCAAGCGCTCTTTGGGCAAAAGATAGTCCTGGTGATACAGATTATCTGCCTTGGACGGTTCATAAACCACATAGGTACCTTTGCCCTGGTAGGTTTTGAGGTACCCATCCTCATATAAAAGCACAAACGCAGTTCGCAAAGAGGTTCGGCCGATGCCCATAATTGATGCAAGCTCTGCTTCGGACAAAAATTTATCTCCATTTTTATAATATCCGCTGACAATCAGCTTGCGCAATTTGCGATAGGCTTCAATGTATAGGTTGCTTCCTCTTTGGGTGGAATCAATTTTAAGTTGATCCTTTAAATACTGCAAATCTTTTACCTCTGGCGCTAACATTGTAACTACCCCTTTTTTCTATGGTTAATAAGGTTGTCCGATTGCTGCAGGGTTGTCATCCTTACCAATAAAAAACGCAATTACAACGATGGTAACAATATAAGGCAACATCTGAATAAATTGTGTTTGAATGCCATATTGCTGAAGTCTTATCTGTAATGCATCGCAAAAGCCAAACAGCAAACCTGCCAATGTTATGTTAATAGGCTTATGCTTACCCACTATTACAGTGGATAAAGCGATAAAGCCCCTGCCTGCTGTCATGTTCTTTACAAATTGACTGGATAAGGATATAGATAGGTATGAACCGGCCAGGCCTGCCATCATACCGGCAATCAGCATGGCCATATACCGGGTGCGGCGCACATTAATTCCCACCGTGGAAGCGGCTACGGGATGCTCGCCCACCGAAGTAACTCGCAGACCAAATTTGGTATAGTATAGCACATAATAAGCAACCCCCACAAGGATAAAAGCCAGGTATACAATGGGGGATTGCTGAAAAAATATCTTGCCGATAAAAGGAATTTTGCTCAGCAGTGGTATTTTCCATTCTGGAATCGAAGCAACTCTAGGTGTTGCCCCTGCAGATTTAAAAAAGGCGATTAGCAGATAGGAGGTAAACCCGGTAGCAAACAAATTGAAGGCTAGGCTGCTAATCATCTGGTTTGCTTTTGCGGTTATGGCGGTAAACCCATAAAAGGCACTGAAAAGGATACCAAATGCAACTGCAGACAACACCCCCAGCAAAGCGCTGCCGGTAAAATAAGAAACTGTCACCGCAAAAAAGGCGGATACCAACATATTGCCCTCAATGGTCATGTTGAGGATACCCGATTTCTCGGCGAAGTTGCTGCCGGTGGCCGCCAAAATATAGATGGTGGCAATACGGATGGTGGATGCCCCTAAGGATTCAATGGTCTCCAGCATTACGAAACAACCTCCTTTGTTTGCAGGCGTTTTTCTTTAAGCTTGTTCCATAATTCCTCGAAATATGGACTGAGCACAATAAAGATGATGATTAAGGTTTGCAAAACCTTCACAAAATCCTTAGGTACTGAGGTATTGGCACCAATATACACCATACCCTGATTGAGGATTCCAAAAAACAAGGCTCCTAGGATAACGCCAATGGGTTTGTTGCGCCCCAACAATGCAACCGATATTCCGCTAAACCCATACCCAGGAGAAAACCCTTCTACAACACCGTTAAAGGTACCCAGCACCTCCCCCATAGCAACCAACCCTGCAATTGCGCCGGATAGTCCCATGGAAAGGAACAGGATTTTTTTGGTATCCAGCCGGTTGGCGGTGGCTGCTTTCAGGTTTAGCCCCACTGCTTTGATTTTATATCCCCATTTTGTTTTTTCCAGCAATAGGTAGATGAGTGCTACCAGCACCAGGGCCACAACAAACATACCGTTTAACTGAATACCCCTTAAGGCTGTATTTTGGGTCAAGAGCCCATAATCGGCAATGCTCATCATATGGGCATTGGGCAAGATGTAGGGGGTTCTTTGGTCAATAGTGGGGTGCTTAAAAACACCACCGCTGACAATATAGTTAATGCTAAACTGAGCAACGTAATTGAGCATAATGCAGGTGACGATTTCACTGGCACCGAATTTAAGCTTTAAAAACCCGGGTAAGATTGCCCACAATGCTCCCACAACCATGGCTGCTAGCATTACCAGCGGAATGTAGAGAAACCAAGGCAGATTTGGAAACAAGGTTGCAAGATATGCCACAGTTATAGAGCCAAACAACATTTGACCCTCTATGCCCAAATTCACCATGCTGGCGTTGATAGCCACAATAAAAGCCAGCCCCGCTATTATTAGTGGCGTCATTACATAAAACACGTTTAGGATGTTGTTCATACTGCTGAGTGGTTGAATAATCATGCAGTAATACACCTTAAGAGGGCTTTCTCCACTGATTAGAAGAATAAAAGCACCCAGGATAAGCGCTGCTATTACCGATACTACCGAGAATATTGCTGCTGAAGAGACTTTCAGTTTCATCCTGCCACACCCTCCTGCACATGGTCTGCATCTTTACCACCCAACATGTAATAGCCAATTTGCTCCTTAGTGAGATTGTCGTTATCCAATATTTTGGTGATCTGGCCATCGTGGATAATTCCAATGCGATCGGATAGTGCCATAATCTCGGTGAGTTCATTGGATATCAAAACAATTGTCTTACCTTTCTTGCGCTGGTCTAAAAGACAGGAATGAATGTACTCAATGGAACCAATGTCGATGCCACGAGTAGGGTTTACAGCAAGAATAATGTTGGGGTCGTCATTAAGCTCCCGGGCTACAATGACCTTTTGCTGGTTGCCGCCGGACAATGCACTGAGCTGGTCGTGTATGGAACACGAGATGCGTATAGAATACTCTTTCACCGCCTGTTGCGCACTCTCATATATGCTGTGGAAATTGAGAAATATCTTATGCTTTAGAAATCGAGCAAGATCCACCTTTCCCAGTAGCATGTTTTCAGCGATGGAAAAGCTAATAACCAGCCCTTCTGCCTGACGATCCTCAGGGATATAGGCCAGCTTTTGGGTGCGTTTGTTGCAGGGGATGTTGGTGACATCTACCTGGTCAATGGTAACTGTTCCACCGGTAGGAGCTTGGGTGCCCACCAGTATGTTCACCAGTTCGGTTTGTCCGTTGCCGGCAACACCCGCTATGCCAAAGATTTCTCCCTGTTTAACCCCAAAAGATAGGTTCTTCAGTGGTACAGAACCAAGCTTTACACTTGTTGTTAGGTTTTTTACTGCAATAATTTCTGGGTTGTTGTTGGGTTGGTATTCCACCTTTTGTTCTACCAGATCACGGCCTATCATCAGCCTGGCCAAGCTTTCTTCGTTAACATCCTCCCGGTTAACACAGTCAATAAGCTTACCGGCTCTCATAATGGATATTTCATCAGAGATTTCCATGATCTCATTCAGCTTGTGGGAGATGAAAATAATGGTCTTTCCTTCATCCCGCAGTTTGTGAACCAACTGGAAAAAGTCTTCTATCTCCTGGGGAGTTAACACGGCGGTGGGTTCATCAAAAACTATGAGATTGGCTTTGCGATAAAGTGCCTTAATAATCTCTATTTTCTGCTGAATGCCAACTGGGAGCTCTCCAAGCTTTCGATAAAATAAATCCGTTTCTAGTCCAAAGCTTTCAAATAGTGGGCCAATTTCTTTCATAGACTGTTTGCGGTTGAGCTTTACACTGCCGATTTCATACCCCATGATGATGTTATCCAAAACCGTCATACTGGGTATAAGCATAAAATGCTGATGAATCATACCCAACCCCATAGCAATGGATTCCAACGGGGAGGAAAACTGTACCGATTGTTGCTGGTAAAGAATCTGACCACTGGTGGGTTTTAACAGCCCATATAGAATGTTCATCAAGGTGGATTTTCCCGCGCCGTTTTCCCCCACAATGCAGTGGATAGAGCCTTTGCGCACCTTGATAGTAATATTGTCGTTGGCCAATAGGTCGCCGAACTTTTTGGTTATATTATTCATTTCCAATAGATATTCCATGTTATCAACTCCTAGTTTATGGGGGTTGAAATGTCGGTTAGCTTGATGGTAATAACCCCTACCCAAAGTAGGGGTTATTACCACTAAAGGAGGAATTGGGAGAGTGGTATCGTACTGGAATGTTTGTCTACTTTGAATTTACAGCAATCTCTCCCGATATAACCTTTTGCGCATATTCCTCGACCTTTTCCACAACATCGGCAGGAACTTTTCCGGCGTTGGTATCATCGTTAACATACCCTACGCCGCCTTCCTTGAGCCCTAAGGTTATCACGCCGGGTGTAAACTTATCCTCAGCAATCTCCTGTAATGCAGACTCAATTGCAGAATCGGCTTTTTTCAGCATACTGGTTAAAATGTTGTTTGGCGCCTCTGCCTGCTGGTTGGAATCAACCCCGATAGCCCATTTTCCATTGGCGATAGCTGCTTCAAACACACCCATACCGGAGCTGCCCGACGCATGGTAAATAATATCTGCCCCTTTGTCATAGAAAGAAAGAGCAATTTCTTTGCCTTTGGTGGGGTCGGAAAATGCTTCCACCGTTGCACCGCAATAGGCGCTAAGCACCTCTGCGTTGGGATTGGCTGTTTTCACACCGTGAGCATACCCGGCACCAAAGCCTTTGATCTGGTCGTTTTCCATACCACCCAC